>DATKUQ010000417.1:0-7651 GCA_035530495.1 Burkholderiales bacterium | reverse complement strand
GGTCGCGCTGTTCGCGCTTGAGAAAGGCCGCGTCGACGATGACCGGATAGCGCGCGGCGAGCAGCTCGCGCGTGAGTTCGGCCAGGCGCGCATAGGTGCGCTCGCTCGCGGCGGGGGTGTACAGGCCCGCATCCGGCGCCGAGTCCGAGTGCGCTTGCGGCGCGATGCCATAAAGGCGCTTGCGCTCCACGTCCGAGCGCAGGCGCACCGCCCCCAGCGCTTCGAGCAGGTCCTGGGCGACGGTGGTTTTGCCCGACCCCGACAGTCCGTGCATGATCAACAGCGCGGGGTGCGCGGGTGCGGCCAGGCGTTCGGCCAGCTGCAAATGCCGCCGCTGCTCCTGTTCGATTTCGCTTTTCGCCTGCGCCGCGATGCCGGCCTGATGCACGCGCAGGCAGGCGACCTTGGCGCGCACCAGCGCTCGATAGACGAGGTAGAAGCGCAGCACGCGCAGACCGGCGTAGTCGCCGGTCTGCTCCAGATAGGCGTTGAGGAAGCGATACGCGAGCCGCGGCAGGCGGTGATCGAAGAGGTCCATCGCCAAAAACGCGATTTCATTCATGACATCGGTCCAGCGAAAATCCGGGTTGAACTCGATGGCGTCAAAAGGCGTGGGAACGCCTTCGAGCAGCGCGATGTTCCCCAGGTGCAGGTCGCCATGGCACTCGCGTACCCAGCCGTCGCGCTTGCGCGCTTCGAACACGGGGGCGAGGGCGGCGTGCTCGCGCACGGTCCAGTCGCGCAGCCGCGCGAGCAGCGCGATATCCGCTTTCGCGCCTATCAGCGGCAGCATTTGCTCGAAGTTCTGCATGGCGGGCGCAAGTATGCGCTGCGGGCTTCCGTACGCGTCGCCGTTGCCTGAGCGCGCGATTTGCCCATGGAACGCGGCCAGGCCGCGGGCGAGCGCGTCGATATGCGGCGGCGCGAGCGTGCCGCTGCGTGCCATCCGGTCGAGCAGATCGTCCTGGCCGAAACGCCGCATCCTGAGCGCGTATTCGATCGCCGCGCCGCCGCCGCCGATCACCGGCGCGGACGCGCTGCCGCCGATCGCGAGCACATCCAGATACAGCCCGGGCGCGGTGCGACGGTTCAGGCGCAGTTCCTCCTCGCAATAGTGCCGGCGGGCGGCGAGCGTGCTGAAATCCAGAAAGCCGAGGTTTACCGGCTTCTTGATCTTGTAGGCATAGTCGCCGGCGAGCAGGATGCAGGAGATGTGGGTTTGCAGCAGTTCGACGTGCCCGACCGCATGCGCATAGCGCGCCGGTTCGCGCAGGGCCGCAATCAGCCGGTCCAGGTCCTCGGCTCCGGTGGCGGCTGCGCGCGTCGAATCGTTTTCGCGGGCTGGGTGCAAAAATCGGTTCCCGAAATGGTGCTTGCGCAGGCCAAGTTACTCCGATGCTGCGGTCCCCGCTTGAGCAATGTCAAGCCTGCGCGGGCGGCGGACTGATCGCACCAGACTTGACCCTGATCAAACGCCGCGGCGCGGTGCCGGCGCAGTTTATAGTATGATTCGCCGCTGGGGCTACCGCCGCCCGAGCGCGGCCGGCTCCTTAGTCAGCCCCGGGGCTGACGTCAGTGCGACCAGGCGAGCGCCTGGCGCGGAGTTCTGAAGCGGCAGGAGGCCGCACCGGGCGCGGCGCGAGCCGCGCGCCGCAAGCAGGCACAGGGTGCCACCGCAGCGTTTGAGCGCGTTCCCAAGGGAAAATACGGAGAACTATTGGCATGAGCACACGAATGGCAAGCGACGAAGTGACCGATGGCATTGCCGCCATCGAGATGCATCGGCAGGGAACCGAGCAGGAGTCGGGCCTGGCCGCTTCGTGCAGCGAGGCACTGCGCAAACTGCAGGTGCTGCTCGAGCAGGAGAAAGAGGCTTTGCAGCAGCACGGGCCGGACACGATTTATGCGATCAACGTCGAAGCGGTAGTGAACGAGATCAACCGGGTGCAGTCCATGGTCGGCGGCAAGGGCCAGGGCGCGATGCCGAGGAACGCGCGACCGCGGGGGCAGAAGATGCCGCGGCCGGAAAAGCCGCATAATTCCCCGAGGAACCGCGGTCGCAGGACCATCGGCCGCACGGGCGGACGCGGCGGGGGCCGAGGCTGTGGCGGTGGCGGTGGGGCGGGTCCCGGTCCCGGTCCCAGCGTGCGCTAGGCCAGACGCATGCTCGCGTCGGCATCCCGTGGGAGGTTCGCATGTCCGATGTAATCGACTCTTGGCACGCCGAGCACAGGCATTTCACCCGGCTGCTGGATCTTCTGGAGCGGCAGGTCGCCGCGTTTCATGCCGACAACCAGCCCAACTTCGAGCTGATGCTCGATGTGGTCAGCTACCTGCGTTATTTCCCGGACCGCTATCACCATGCGCGCGAGGACGTGGCGTTTGCACGGCTGGCCCAACGCGACCCCGCGATCAAGCCCATGGTCGACCAACTGATGCAGGAGCATCGGGTGATTGCCGCCGCCGGCACCGAACTGCTCAAGTACCTGGAACAGGTTGTCGACGATGTCGTGGTCGAGCGCGCAAAGGTGGAAGCCGCCGCGGCGACTTACCTGGTGTACTACCGCCGCCATCTCACGCTCGAAGACCGCGACATCGTGCCGCGGGCGGAAGAGTTGCTGACGCCGCAGGACTGGGAGGCGGTGATGCAAGCGGTTCCGAACGGCTCCGATCCGCTGTTCGGCGAGGACTGCGATGCGCGCTACCGCGAATTGCGCCGGCAGATCGCGCTCGAATCGAAAGACGTCTGATATTGCGGAATTCAGTCGCCAGCGATCGCATGGCTCTGCACGCTTAAGAACTGCAAGAACACTGTCATTCCGAACAAGGTGGGAGAAGGGGCCCCACCCCTTTCTTGGCGAGGAATCTGCTTTCCGTGGTGCCGCAGAAGAAAAAGCAGATTCCTCGGCCTGAGGCCTCGGAATCATGCTTTCCCATCCTTCTTCCCATTGCATTCTCAAAACGGCATTCAAGCTGCTTCCTTAAGGTCACAATATGACCCCAATGCATGCATTGCCTTCCTACCTGGAGCCGGAGGGCGTCGGTTCCTGGGGCGTATTCCTGCAGCAGGTAGACCGCGCGACTTCCTCGCTCGGGGAACTCGCGTACCTCGTCGAAACCATGATGCACGGCGCGACTTCGACCGCGGTGGTGACCGGCAAACCCCTGTCGCTGGGCGGCAGCCGCGGGCGGCGCGATGCCACCGGACGCGGCGTGTTCGTTTGCGGGCGCGCGGCGGCGGCCAAAATCGGCCTGCCGCTCGAAGGCGCGCGCGTGTGCGTCCAGGGCTTCGGCAACGTCGGCAACGCCGGCAGCGTCACCGTCAGCTACTTCGAGTGGGTGCAGGACATCTCCAGCTAATTCTGGACCGCGGAAGAGGTCAACGGCAGCCCGGACAAAATCATGAGCGACGCGTTCAACGCGCTGTGGGCGGCGGCCGGGGAGGCGCGCGTCACGCTGCGCACCGCAGCGTTCACCCGCGCGTGCCGGCGCATCCTTGAAGCGCGGCATCTGCGCGGGCTACGGACGCACTGTTACGCTTGACCGGGTGACGCAACGCCTCGGCCCGGGCGCTTAGGTTCACTGCAGCCGCAGATAATCAGCCGTCCAGGCTCGATCGGCCAGTGCCGCGGATTTGAGATTTCTCGCACAACTCCCCCGGGCTAACCCACGCGGTAGAGGCAAGGCCATGCAAGCCGGTGCGCGCGTCGCGGTATCTCCCGAGCGATTACCGCGTAGTCCCCGATCTGGCCGATCGGGAATCAATCGCTTGCATAAGTTCTTACGTAAATGATCCGCCTTAGGCATCGCGGCGAGGCTTACCGATAGAGCCGCAGCCTCGCAGGCGCAGCACCGCCTTCACTCGCGCCTGCCGGAGCGTATGGATACGACGCAACACAGTACGACGAGTTTGACCTGGATCAAAAGAAAATCGGGAAAAATTGTGATTTTTATCAATAGTGCTTTCTAGAAAGAAAAGGACATTAGCGAACGAAGGCTGCGAATGTTGCGATGCTTGCGTTAGGGTTTGCTCGATTTTGACGTGTTATTCAACGTAAGTTATTAAACGTAAAAGCGAATCCGCATTGAGGAACCCTAAGCTCCAGGCCAAAATGCAACAGTTTAATGATCATGGAAAAGGCTTATTTCTGAGTCGAGGCAGTGGTTTTTAAATAAGGGGAGCAAGAATGAAGATACCCACAGTTGGACGTTGGGGGGCTACGGCCCTGATGGTTGGTACACTGGCCGCTTGCGGTGGTGGCGGAGGAGGCTCCGCTACGCCTGCAACGCCTGCAACGCCTACAACGCCTACCTCTATTGTGACGCCTCCTACGGCAGAAGCTGTAGCGCTGGCTGCGACGGTTGGCGGTGAGACATGTGCAACCTGTCACGCCGGTAGCGCGCCGATCGCCCGTTCCGGCCCAGGGCATCAGACGGAATATGACAAGCTCTATCAGGGTGGCGTCATTAAAGTTACGAATATGACCATCGCGTCCAATGGGACCGACACGACCACGCTCAAATTCACACTGTCCTCAACTAAGGCGGGGGTTAACCTCGATTGCTCCAGCACGGCCAGCACTTTCACAATCGGGTCTTACTACGACCCGTACGATGCTGCGTCAAAGACGTTCACCTATGCGGGGTCGGGCATGTCGTTAAAGCCCACTACTTCGGGCTCATCGGCTAATGGCACGATAAGCTATGATGGCGCTGGCGGCTGCACGATGGTAAAGACATTCACCAGCGCTACGGATAAAGCCTATGTGGCAGCCATCACCACCGCGGACGGCATAGTCGCTGTGTATGGCGCAGATGGGATACTTGAATCGATTCCTGCGGCGCACATGAACAAAGCGCAATACCCGTTTGCGGGTGTCCTGCGACTGGGGGCGACAATGGGTGCCGCTACGGCTCCTTATGTCTCCGCCGCAAATGTCTCGGGCTGCGAAAGCTGCCACACCCAGCCATTTTATAAGCACGCCTACATCGCCGGCACGGTCGACGATAACACGCCGGGGGCTGCCCCAGGCACGACCCAACAGTTTTACGTCTGCAAAGCATGTCACTCCGACCAACGGACGGGCGGTGATGCATTTTGGCAGCTCCTGCAGGAAGCAAAGCTTGCACGGGCAGACGCTGCAGCGAACCCGACGGATACAACGAAAGCTGCGTATGCTCAAGCTTTGAGCGACCGCGCTGTTGCGGTAAACGGTGGTGCCGCTCTCACGGCTGCCGAAAAGACCAAGTATGCATATAAAACCAGGCTCATGAACGACGTGCACATGTCGCATGCCATGGAGTTCCCCTATCCGCAGTCGATGAGAAACTGCGTGGCCTGCCATAAAGGCAATATGGACGCAACCACGGGGATATTCAAACCTGCCAATTTTAGAGCAGAGACCTGCATCAGCTGTCACTCTTTCGATGGCATAACAGCCAAAATGAAAGCGGCTCCCTACAACCACAGCGCCTATGTCACGGACGTGACGACTTTGACAGGGGTGAATTGCACCCTGTGCCATGACGGTACGACCGCTTCCAGTTTTTCGCAGATACACACCGGCGGTTATGATCCGCTGATCTATGCTTCCGATGGCACACGGTATTCCACCAACATTACGGCGAGTATTGACAGCGCGTCAATCGACAGCAGCAACGTTCTTGACATCAAGTTCAGCGCAGCTGGCTCAGTCGGAAGCCTTTCGGCAAGCGGCATCACGCCAACGGTAATGGTCGGCCTGTACGGCTACAACACGAAGGATTTCATCGTGACGCCACACGGTCGCGACGCCGACGGGAACAGGTTGCTGGAATTTGCTGTTGACGGTAAGACGACCAATCCCCGCTTTACGACGGTTTCGGCCTCGGCCGGCGCGTGGGAAGTTAAGGCAGATCTTTCTCCGTGGAAAGACATGATTGCCGATGGCACCGTCAAGCGGCTGGAAATTGCGGTTATGCCTGCACTGAAGAATGCAGATGGCAACACCGTTGGCCTGGATGCGCCGTCGAAAACCTTCGATTTGGCGACAAACAAATTCGTGACCTATTTCTCACCCATCGTGAACGTCATGGATACGGCGGTAACAACGTCCTCGGGTTATGCGGCAACCAAGGGCTGCAACACCTGCCACGACCAGCTCGCGACTACTTTCCATTCCGGAGACAGGGGCGGCAACATCGTGGTCTGCCGACTCTGCCACGTGCCGTCCTCCGGTGGTTCGCATCTGGAGATGCAGTCGAGGTCGATTGATTCCTATGTTCATGCCATCCACTCGTTCCAGGCATTTGATGTAGGCGGGATCGATTTCAGCGACACGTTTGAGGCGATGGAATACAAGAGCCACACCGGCACCGAATTCCCGAGGTTTGGGGTCGGAGGTGCGGGAACGGCGGACTGCGAATCCTGCCATGTGTCGGGTATGTATGGCGTATCGGACCCGTCGAAGTCCCTGCCGGGTCTCCTGTCGGCGTCGGCTACCCTCAAGGGCACGACGAGAAACATCGGTACCATACCCGCGTATGTCACCGGGCCTGCCACAAAGGCATGCGGTGCGTGTCACCGCAGTGAGAAGATCAATAATGACGATGCGGGCGGGCTGGTGAATGACTTCAATCACTGGAAGCAGAATGGCTATCTCCTTGAAAACATCAGCACTCTTTGGGATGCCACAGTTGCCGCGGTGATGTCCGCCTTCAAGTAGGGCATGAGAGCGAGGCGGGCCTAGGCCCGCCTTGTTCATGAAGTTTGGTCCCCTGATTCTATGGGATAAGGCCAGCCAATCAGATTCGCCTTATCGCTTTTAGAGGGCGCGGAAGGTTTTGCATAAGCGGTCATTCGGCAGGAGGCTATCCTGCCAAGGAAAGATTATGTGACTGCGCCTGAGGCGCGTTACCAAACAAACGAAACTGCGGGCGCAGCACGTCGTGCCCTGGAATTACACCAGAGAAACTATTCGGAAATAGGACGAAACGGCCCGGAGGCGCTCGCGCCTCCGGGCCGTTTTTTGTCAATCCAAGCGATGCCCTCGACGCCTAAAATGTCGGCCTGACGCGATAAAAATCACCGTCCTGGCAATTAGCTTCGGTGATTCAGCCGAGGATCGGGTTTCATTTATATCAAGACGCCTTTTTTGGCCTGGGGCGTACTTTGTCGCGCATATGGACCGCGGCCGGGGAGGCGCGCGTCACGCTGCGCACTGCGGCGTTCACCCTGGCGTGCCGACGCATCCTCGAAGCGCGGCATCTGCGCGGACTGTATCCGTAAGGGAAATCGGGGAGCCCGATTTAGGATCCGCGCCGTGTCCGCTGCGCGGCATGCGATTCAACTCCACTCGGTGTTGCTCTCACCGGAAAACTTCGGCGGCGCGCCGTCGCGACTGCGTTGCCCGCTGTCAGACGCGCGCGCTGGAGCAAGGGGTTCGCGCGCGAAGATTCGAGTGCGCGGGCAAGCGCGTTTGCGTCGCCTCCTTCATGCGGTGCAGCGCGGGCCGCAGAGCAAATTACATTTCTCCATTCGCTTTGAGCTAGATCAATAAGGTTAATCGATTCGTCGGGTAAGGTGACAACAAACGCTATTGGGCAATACTATATTGCGCAAAATAACATGTGCTGCGACAAGCAAAGGGCGGCCTGGGTTCCGGCGCCCGCA
>DATKUQ010000416.1:0-2497 GCA_035530495.1 Burkholderiales bacterium | reverse complement strand
CGGGCTGTCCAGCTTCGGCTCGGCCAAGGGCAGTGGTTTGGTCTCGCTGGAGCCGTCCGCAGACGGAACGCTGCTGCGCTACGACTACGAGGCCGAGATTTCAGGCAAAGTCGCCGCGGTCGGCGGCCGCATGCTTGAGGGTGCAGCCAAGATTGTGCTGCGCCAGTTGTTCGAGGAACTCGGCCGACAGGCCGGCGGCGAGACCAGTGCCCGCCCTGTCTCGATCTGGCGGCGTTTTTTGCGATGGCTGGGGATCTCCCGGTGAAACCGCAGGCCTTCGACTACGTGCGCGCCGAAACCGCCGATGAGGCCGTGCAGCAGCTGTGCGAACTCGGGCCCGACGCTCGCATCCTCGCCGGCGGCCAGTCGCTGCTAGCGGTACTCAACATGCGCCTCGCAACGCCAACAGCGCTGATCGACATATCGCGTATCGATGAGCTTAACTATGTGCGTGCCGGCAATGGCATGTTGGCTATTGGCGCTGCAGCCACGCAGGCCAGCGTCGAATGGCGTCCTGGCCTGGCGCAGGAAGTGCCGCTGCTGACGCAGGTCTTTCCCTTCATCGCGCATCTTCAGGTTCGCAACCGCGGTACGGTCTGCGGTTCGGTCGCGCATGCGGATCCGAGCGCCGAGCTGCCGCTTGCATTGCTCGTGCTCGGTGGCGAAGTGGTGCTGCGCAGTGCTTCGAAGAGACGTACGCTCGCTGCAGCGGACTTCTTCCGGGGAATGCTGGAAACGGCACGCGCGCCCGACGAGCTTGTCGAGGAGGTGCGCTTTCCCTTGACCGCCAATGGCGAGCGCACCGCATTCACCGAGTTCTCCGTCCGGCGCGGTGACTTCGCCATCGTCTCGGTGGCGGCGATTGCCGATGCTGGTGGCCTGCGGGTGGCGGTGGGCGGCGTGGCCGACCGCCCACGGCTCGCGCAATTGCCAGCCGGGCTGTGCGGCGCTGATCTGGACACTGCCCTCAACGATTTCAGCTGGGAGCTTGAAGCCCAGGACGACGTGCACGCCAGCGCGAAGTTCCGGCGTCACCTGGTACGGCGCCTTGGCGCGCAGCTTGTCCGCCGGGTAACGGAGAACAGATCATGAAGAAGCTCGGCCGCAACACGCTGCACCAAGTGAGCCTGGAGTTGAACGGAGTCGCACGCAGTGCCATGTGCGAGCCTCGAACGCTGCTGTCGGACTTTTTGCGCGAGGCGCTCGGCGCCACCGGCACCCATGTCGGTTGCGAACATGGCGTCTGCGGTGCCTGCACGGTGCAGATCGACGGCGTTGCAAGTCGCTCCTGCCTGACGCTGGCAGTGCAGGCTGAGGGTCGGCGCGTCACCACCGTCGAGGGACTGTGCGATCGGGGCGGGCCGCTGTCCGACCTTCAGGAAGCCTTTCATCGCAACCATGCGCTGCAATGCGGTTTTTGCACCGCCGGCATCCTGATGAGCTGCGGCGACTACCTGCGGCGCTGCCCCGATCCGACCGAGGTCGAGGTGCGTGAGATGCTCTCCGGCCACCTCTGCCGCTGCACCGGATACACCCCCATCATCCGCGCCGTACTGGAAATCGCGGCGGCGCGCCGTGCCGCACATGCGTCCTCTGCACTTGAGACCTGACATGTTCGATCTCGGAAGAACCTTCTTGCAAAGTGTGGAGCGGAGCCCTAAGGCTCTCGCCGTCGTGGATGAGGGCTTGCGCCTGACCTACGCCGAATGGTACGAAATGGTCGCGCGCACCGCGGCTGGCCTGACAACCCTGGGGCTGCGGCAAGGCGACCGGCTGCTGTCGGTGCTGCAAAACCGATACGAGGTTGCCACGCTGCATTGGGCTTGCCAGTTCCTCGGTTTGGTCATCGTACCACTCAACTGGCGCGCCACGCCCGAGGAAATCGACTACTGTATATTCGACGCGGACGCGAAAGCCGTGTTTTTCGATGTGTCGAGCGAGGCCTCGGTGCTGTCCAGCGCCGGTGCCTGCACGCTGCCGCGCGTCGGGGTAGGCAGAATGTCAGGCAAGATCGCCAGTCTGTCTTGGGAAGCGCTGCTCGCAAAACCGGAGGTCGCGCTGCAGCCGCAGGCCGAGGCCGACGACCTCTCGCTGATTCTCTACACCTCCGGCACCACCGGCAAGCCTAAGGGCGTACCGCGCCGCCATCGCCAGGAACGCGCCGCAGCGCTGGCCCATGTAGCGCAGAACCTGTACCGCAACGGCGAACGCACGCTGGGCGTCATGCCGCTCTACCACACCATGGGCGTGCGCTCGCTGCTGGCGCTGGCTCTGGTCGACGGGTGCTTTGTCTGCATGCCCCGCTTCGACAGCCGTCGGGCGCTGGCGCTGATTGCCGAAGAGCGTATCACCTGCCTATATCTGGTGCCCACGCTTTACCACGACATGTTAGCGCAGCGCGAGCGGGACGGCTGTGGCTGTGGCCCAGGGCCGGACATCGCATCGGTCACGAAGCTCGGCTTTGCCGGCGCGCCGATGCACGACGCCTTGCTTAAAC
>DATKUQ010000415.1:0-2869 GCA_035530495.1 Burkholderiales bacterium | reverse complement strand
AGGTACTCCGCTGTTGACCGATATTCAACCCAAAGCGTGCTGTATTGATTGAGATGCTGGACCGCCTCCAAAATAGCAATAATGACGCCGACTGCCGCGGTTATCGCCTTGGCGTCGACTTGGTACACCAACAACGGAATGGACGCGCCCAGCGCGATTTGCAGGAACTTCGTAAGCGATCAATAGACCCCGTTCTTCCGCGCGTGGGGTGGTTCGCGTATAGATACGCGCTTCTTCGTTGAACCAAGGAGCGCGAGATGAGTGGCAAGGTCAATCTGGATCGCTGGGGGCCGCATTTGCTGGCGGCCAAGCGCGAGGGCAAGTCGCTGACGCAGTACGCGCGTAGCCACGGGCTGTCGCGGTACACGCTGTACGCGGCGCGACAGATGCTGCGAAGTGTGGGTAGCAAGTCGGGTGTGGAGCGGCGACCGCGGGCGGTGAGCAAGGCGGTGCCGCAGCGGGCATTTGCGACGGTCAAACTCTTGGCGCCAGGCACCCCCTCTGGCGGGTCGTCGTCGCGACTGCGGGCACAGTTGCCCAACGGGGTGAAGCTGGAGTTGATGTCGGCCGATGCGCGGCAGCTCGTGGCGGCGATCGAAACTCTGGCGAGGCGATGATGTTCCGGTTCGATGCACGGCTCGCGGTGTACGTGCACCGCGAAGCGGTGGACTTTCGAAAGAGTATCAACGGGCTTGCTGCGCTGGTGGAACAAGCCCTCGGACTCGATCCATTTGCAGCGGCGCTGTACGTGTTCAGCAACCGTCGGCGCGACCGGGTGAAGATTCTGGGCTGGGAGACAAACGGCTTCTGGCTGCTGTTGAAGCGCCTGGAGGCCGAGCGGTTTGTGTGGCCGCGCGCCGGCGAGGCGGTGATCGAATTGACGATCGAGCAGTTGCATTGGCTGCTCGATGGCATCGACCTTGAGGCGATGCGCGCTCACCAAGTTCTGAGGTACCGACGCGCAAGTTGAAGCGAAGCATTCACGAGTAAAAATTGTTCGCCTCGTGTGAACGCGCATGAGACGCTGTAGTCTAAGAAGACAATGCACGCGCTCACGAACAACGAGGAAGAACTGCACCAACTGCGCGATCAACTTGCGCGCAGCGAAAGCGAACGTGAAGCGCTGCGCGGCGAGTTGCGCATCGTGCGCACCGAGCGCGATCTGCTCAAAGAGCGGCTCAACGCGTTTATGCGCAAACTCTTCGCCGCCAAGTCCGAGGCGCGCGGCAGCGAGCAGAAGGATTTGCTCTTCAACGAAATCGAAGCACTCGCCCCTACGCCGGTCCCGGCCGAGGTCGCAGCCGAGGACACCGTAGAGGTCCCGGCGCACCTGCGTGCCAAGCGCGGCAGAAAGCCGCTCGATGCGGCGCTGCCCCGTGAGGTGGTCCGCCACGAGTTGCCCGAGGCCGAGCGCATCTGCCCGAACGACGGTGCGCGGCTCGAGGAAATCGGCATCGAGGCGAGCGAGCAACTGGACATCGTGCCCGCCCAGGTGCGCGTCATCCGGCACGAGCGCGTGAAGTACGCCTGCCCGTGCTGCGATCAAGCGCCGCGCACCGCACCCGCGCCGCTGCGACTGATCCCCAAGGGCCTGCTCACCGAGTCGGCGCTTGCCTGGGTGATCACGGCCAAGTATCAGGATGCGCTGCCGCTGTACCGGCAGGCGGCGCTGCTCGGGCGCTTCGGCGGCGACATCTCGCGCAACACGCTCGCTGGCAGCCTGGTGCGCGTAGGCACCGCGGTGCAGCCAATCATCAATTTGATGCGTGATCAGTTGCTCGATGCTGAAATCATTCACGGCGACGAGACCGAGCTGCAGGTGCTCAAGGAGCCGGGCCGTTCTGCACAGCAAAAAAGTTACCTGTGGGCGCAAATGAGCGGCAGTGGCCCGCCGATCCGGCTCTTTACCTATGCCCCAAGCCGCAGTGCCGAAACCGCGCGGCGGCTCTACGACGGCGCACGCGGGGCGTTGGTCACCGATGGCTACGAGGTGTATGCGAACGTGGCACAGACCTATGGGCTCGTGCACTTGGGTTGCTGGGCGCACGCGCGACGCCGCTTTGTGGACGCCGAGGCGGCGCTGCCCAAGGCGGCGCGCACGAGCGCGCAGCCGGCGACACAGTTCATCGCCGCGATCGGCGAGCTCTATGCGATCGAGGCCGCTGCACGCGAGCTGGGCGCCAAGGAACGGCTGCACTTGCGCCATGAATGCAGCCGTCCGGTGCTCGCGCGCATTCAGACTCTGCTGCTCGCGCACCTGCACAGCGTGCTGCCGGGCAGTCTGCTCGGCCAGGCGCTGCACTATCTGTCCGCGCAGTGGCCCAAGCTTCTGCGCTTCGTCGATGATGGCAGATTTCCGATAGACAACAATGCTTGCGAGAATGCGATCCGGCCCTTCGTCGTCGGCCGGCGCAACTGGTTGTTCGCCGACACCGTCGGCGGTGCGACCGCCAGCGCCAACCTGTATTCCTTGATCGAATCCGCCAAGGCCAGCAGCATCGAACCTTACCAGTACCTGCGGGCGCTGTTCGCCGCACTGCCCAAGGCGACCTGCCTCGAAGACTACGAGGCTTTGCTGCCCTGGCGTATCGCCCTCGCCTCCAAGTAGTCTTCCTCTTTCAAGCACAGTATTCACGCCTCGGCAAGAACGGGGTTTATTGATCGCTTACTGATGAACTGCTCTTCTCAGGCCGTGTGATCGACAACTTGAACCGTGCTGCAGAAAAATTGGGGGGCACCGAGGCCGAACGCATGCAGACACTCATGCGCATCCGTGCGTCGATGGCGAAAAAGCGAAAGGCCGCCCCCAAAAAGTAATCCACCCGCGCACCCGCCCTGACACAATCACCTTAGCGCCTCCGCATGTCGG
>DATKUQ010000414.1:0-9669 GCA_035530495.1 Burkholderiales bacterium | reverse complement strand
AAGCGGCGCGCGCGCACTTCCCGCCACACCAGCAGTGCCAGGCCGAACCCGAGCAGGTACTGCAGCAGCACCGACCCGACGGCCATCAGCGCCAGACGTCCGAACGAATCCCAGAAGCGCGTGTCGTGGGCAAGGCGAAGGTAATTCGTTGCGCCGACCCAGTCGACCCCCGGCCGGGCGACATCCCAGTTGGAGAAACTCACGCGTATGGTAAACAGCAAAGGGAAGAGGATGATCGCGACGAGCACGATCAAGCCCGGAAGAACAAATACAAACTTGCTTCGATCTGCGGCCAATCCCAGCTCCTAGGTACGACGTTCCGAATATCTGCGCCCGCGGTCAAGCGCCCAGCGCATTTCCGCTACGGCGAAGAAGCCTCCGTACAGAAAAGCGCGGACGCCTTTTGCGTCCGCGTAAGCTTGCAACTATGCGACAAGGGGGAGGGACACGCCTCAAGCCGGCATGATAGCTTGGGCAATGTCGGCTTGCGCGCCCTTCCCTCCCTTCCCTCGGGCTAGTCGTTGTCTTCCAGCTTGACCACGTTGGCATAGGCTGCGCGCACCTTGTCCACGCCGATGCGGGCGACGATCTGCTTCCATTCCTTGGCCACGTCGTCGAGGGCCTGCTGCGGCGTCTTTTGTCCGGCCATGGCTTCGGATACGCCGGTTGCCATCGAACTCATGAACTGATTGACGCCGGGTATGCGCAGGTCGAACACGTGATTCTTGCTTCTGTCTATGGTCGACAGCGTTTTCACGTATTGATCCCCCACGGTCTTGCCCCAACCCATCTTGTCGGCCCAGAAGCTTGCGGTGAAGTGGGCATTGCGATACGGGTTGACGCCGAAGCGGCCGATCTGCAGATCATGATCGGCGTTTGCCTCGTTGCTGAAGAAGCACAGGAAGTCGAAGGCCATGTCCTTGTTCTTCGACGCTTTCGCCACCGCCGAGGTCCAACCCCAGGTGACATAGGCCGGAGCGTTCGGCGTGGCGAAGTATTCCCACTTCTTGGTGAGGCGATTCCAGACTTCGTGGCTGCCCGGCAGGGGCGATGAGCCGACCTTGAAGCGGATTTTGCTCGTCGGCTCCATCGCCTGGACGAAGGCGTCGTCCCAGGTATAACTCATCAGCGTCTGGCCGCCGCCGAACGAAAAGATCTCGTCGCCCAGGCCGAAGTTGTCTCCACCGGGCGGGAAAAAGCGCTTCGCTTTGATGAACATTTCGAGTCCTTTGACGAAGCCCGGGGTGTTGATCAAGGGCTCCATGGTTTTCAGGTCAAAGAACAATCCGCCTTTCACGTGCGGATTCTTGGCGTAGGCCGACGCCCGGTCGATAAAGGCCGAGAACATCAGATCGTCGCGCTTGGTGACCTCGGCGGAACCGTAGTGCAGTTTGCCGTCGCCGGCCCAGTCCCAGCCGTTGAAAAAATTGGCTATCCGGTCGTAGTCCTCCCAGGTCTTGGGCACGGCGAGATCGTGTCCGGTCTTCTCCTTGAATTTTTTCTGGTACTCCGGATTGTTGAATACGTCCGTGCGATATTTCAGGTAGTTCCGGTCGCCGTCGACCGTATACTGAACCATCGTGTTGCCCCAGGTGGCCACCTTGCGGTAGGTGGCCGTCACGTCTTTCATCCCGGCCGTGTCGAGATACTTCTGCGGAACGGGTGCCAGATAGTCGTGGAAGTCACCGCTCCAGAGCGAGCCGTAGAACATCACGTCGTAGGCGTTTTGCCCGGTCTGGAACGGAATCATGATGCGCTGGAACAGGTCCCCGAACGGTACGTGCACGACGTTGACCGTGGCGCCCGTGAGTTCTTCGAACTGCTTGGCGTGCAGGTCCGTCGGCTCGCCCATCACCGGGACCGCGTGGGTGATCACGCTGAGGGTGCGGCCCTTGTAGTCCTTCTTCGACACCGAGGCATAGGAACAGATGCCGGGAACATCATTCTTGATGCCGTACTTCGAGAAATCCTGGGCCGAAGCCAATGTGGCGCCAAGGGCGAGCGCGGCTGTGACCGCAGTTGCGAGCAACGGGTACTTGATCGATTTCATTATGCTTACCTCCTTCCTGTTTTGTCGATTCGATCCGACGTGATTGCGTGGGCTGTCAGGGAACAAGGACGGCGCGTCCCTTGATCTTGCCGGCGTGAAGATCATGCAGGGCCTGGTTGGCTTCGGCGAGGCGGTATTCGTGCGTGGCGAGCTTGACGATGCCGCGGTCGGCAAGCGCCATCAGTTCGACCAGTTCGGGATAGGTACCGACCAGGTTGCCCACGATGGTCTTTTCCGAGAAGATCATGTCGATGGTCGGGATGTCGACCTTGCCGCCGTAGCCGACGATGTAATAGTAGCCGTCGTTGCGCGTCATCGCCAGGCCCTTCGCCACCGCATCGCCCTCGGCGACGAAGTCGATCACCGCCTCGGCGCCGTTGCCGTTGGTCAGCGCGAGCACATCTTCCACTTCGTTGCCGCTGGCCTTGATCACGTGATGCGCGCCGCATTCCTTAGCCAGGGTGAGCGCGAGGTCGGAGCGGTCGATGGCGATGATCTCGGCGGCGCACATCGCCTTCAGCACCTGGATGCCGATGTGGCCGAGACCGCCGACGCCGACGATCACCGCAAACTGCCCAGGCAGCAGGTGACGCGAGGCTTTCTTCGCGGCGCGGTAGGCAGTCAGCCCGGCGTCGGTATACGGAGCGACATCCTTCGGTGCCAGGCCTTTCGGCAATTTGATCAGCGTGCGCTCGCAGGTGTGCAGAAATTCGGCATAGCCGCCGTTGGCGTTGATGCCGGGGAAGCTTGCGTCGACCGCATGCATGTCGTTGCCGCGGCGGCAGGCGAGGCAGTGGCCGCTGGTGACCAGCGGATGACAGATCACCGGGTCGCCCGGCTTGACCGACGTGACGGCGGAACCGACCGCTTCGACCCAGCCGGCGTTTTCATGGCCCATGATGTAGGGCAGCGCGATATCTACTTTCTGGCGCCAGATTCCTTCGACGATATGCAAGTCGGTGCGGCAGACACCCGCGCCGCCGATGCGCACAATGACGTCGGTGGGCTTTTCGATGGTGGGGTCGGGGAACGTTTCGTAGCTTACGAATTCCTTCTGCGTTAGCGACGGGTCATACGCGTGGAGTACTGCCGCTTTCATGGTTGATTTCCCCTCTCGTGATGGATGGACCCCCGGACTACACTCAAGATCCGTGCCAGTGGCGCAAAACTGCTGTAACGGGATGATTTCATGGAAAACGGATCGACTCGAACCGCTTTGTATCTGTATCTCATTTGAACGAATTCAATTTTCGCCTGTGCAAAATCTGAACAGATGCCAAGCGATGACGAAAGGAATAGAATCAAATCGAAAATTGGTCGAACCAATACGACCATAACAACATGCTAGGGGGTGGACATGTTGACGAACGCCGAACGTATGGTGCGCGCTCGACTCGTGCTCGAGCGCCGCCGCATCGCAGTAGAAGATCTGCTTGCCGCGGAGATATCCGCAAGCTGGTCGCGCTGTCTGGATGCCGGTCTGGATCCGCACGGTACGCCGCAAAAGCTGATCATCGGCGAGCGCGAACTCAAGCGCTGCCGCGAGCGTACCGGGCATGTTCATCACCTGGCGCTCGCCGAGCTTGAAACTCTTTACCATCAGATTGCCGGGTCGAACTTCCTGATCGCCTTCGCCGATGCCGATGGCACCGTGCTCGAATCGGTAGCCGACAGCCAGTTCGGCGACAGCGACGCCGGCCGGCGCATCATCCCTGGAAGCCGCTGGTCGGAGGCCGTATGCGGCACTAATGCGCTGGGCACCGCGATCGTCACAGGCCAGCCCATTATCATCCATGGATCGGAGCATTTCTTCTCCTGCTATGGAGAGGTCTGCTGCACCGCGGCGCCGGTGCGCGGCCCGGCTGGCGAACTGGTCGGAATGCTCGACGCCTCCTCGGACTGCGAGTCGCGCCAGCGCCATACCCTTGCGCTGGTGAAGATGGCGGCGACGCATATCGAAAATGGTCTGTTTGTGCATCAGATGGGCGCGCAAATGATTCTCGCGATCCATCCGCGCGCGGAGTTCCTCGGTACCATCAGCGCCGGCATGATAGCGATCGACGAGGCCGGCCGCCTCAGCGCAGTCAACGCCCGGGCGGCCAGCATACTGACGGGACTGCAGATGGGCCCCGGTGTGCAGTTCGAACAGATATTCAACGAACCGCTCGAAAGACTCCTGGCGCGGCTGCACACGAACCACCAGACTTTCGTGCGCGATGCGCTGGGCAGCATGCATGCTGTTGCGTGGATCAATCGCGGCGCGCGGTTTGCAGGGCGCGGCCAGCCCCAGCTCAAGGCGCGAGCCCAGCTCGCGCTGGCACCGGCGCGGGGTTTGCGCGAACCCGCTTTCGTGGCCGAAGATCGCGGCGTCCGGGAAACGCTGGCGCTGGTCGCGGCCGCGGTTCGGGTGAACGCGCCGATCCTGATTCAGGGCGAGACCGGCAGCGGCAAAGAGATGCTCGCACGCTACGCGCACGAAGTCAGCGGTCGCAAAGGCGAGTTCGTCGCGATCAACTGTGCCGCGATGCCGGAAAATCTGTTCGAAGCGGAATTGTTCGGCTATACCGCCGGCGCCTTTACCGGGGCGCGCAAAGAGGGAGCCGAAGGGCTGATTGTGGGCGCGGAGGGGGGGACGCTGCTGCTCGACGAGATCGGCGCGCTGGCGCCGCAGTTGCAGGCGACGCTGCTGCGCTTCCTCGATGATCGGCTGGTGCGAACGGTGGGCGGGCGTGGAGGCCGCGTTGTCGATTTGCAAATTCTCGCGGCGACCAACGCCGACCTTGCCGCCGAAGTCGCCGCCAGGCGTTTTCGCGCAGACCTGCTCTACCGGCTAGATACGGTCAAGGCAGTGCTTCCTCCGCTGCGAGCCCGCAGCGACTTCATTGCTGCATTGCGCTTTACCCTTGCACGCATAGATCCCGCTGCGACAATCGCCGAGGACGCTGTCGCGCGCCTGGCCGTACACGACTGGCCCGGCAATTTCCGCGAACTGCGCGCAGTCCTGACGCGCGCGCTGCTGGCTGCGTCCGCCGGGCATATAGGCCTGGCACACGTTGCAGTCTGGCTGCCGCCGGTGTCGACGCCCGGCCTGCGGCAGAGCGGATCCGTGCTGCGCGAAAAAGTCGTCGACGAGGTGGTACGGGAATTCCGTCGCTCCGGTGGCAATGTGAGCCATACCGCGCGGGCTCTGGCAATCTCGCGCAACACCGTCTACCACCATTTGCGCGAAGCGGCAAAACGCGATTTGTCGGTCACCGACTGAGAGGTCGTTTTGGAATCGAGGCGGTTACGTAACTTCGGTTACATACTTGTGTCATATGGGCGCGTTACGATTGCAAGGTGGTCATGCCTGAAGCGGAGGAACTATCCATGAAAGCAAATGTGGGCGGCGTAGACAAGATTTTGCGCATCGTGGTCGGTTTGGGCTTGCTTAGCCTCATTCTGATTCTGCAGGGCAATGCCCGCTGGTGGGGACTGATCGGGCTGGTGCCGCTTCTGACCGGTCTGGTCAACTTCTGTCCGCTCTACAGCATGATCGGCGTCAGTACCTGTCCGACGAAGGACAAGAGCGCCTGATCGGCGTCAGCGCGCGGCCGCGTCGGGCTGCGCGCCAGGATCGAGCAGCCGCCGCAGCCGCTCGTAGTGGGTTCCTTCCCAGTAAATGCGGCCGCAGCCGGGGCAGAGCTGGAAGCGCTCGTAGGCGGCGCGCACTTTTTCCGGCAGGCGTGCCAGCACCTCCGACTTCGGCACGTCGCGCAGTTCGGCATTGCATTCGCGGCAGCGCGTGAACGGGCGCAGGCTTGATTCCAGCTGCAATGCGCGTATCACCTCGCGCAGCTGCGCCTCCGAATTGGTTTCACGTACGTAGTAGCCGTGGGTCACCAGGCGCTGCTTGAGCAGACCCAGGTCGCGCGTGAGGATGATGCGGCGCTCGGCCACGGCGGCGGTAATGAGCTCGTAGTCGCGGTAATCGTTGCGGTAGAGGCAATCGAAGCCGAGCAGGCGCAGGTGGCGCGCGAGTTTGCCCAGATGGCAATCGAGCACGAAGCACGGTTCGCGCAAGGGCAGCGGCCGCAGATGCTGCAACGGCGTGATGTCGAGCCGTTCGAACACCGGGTACACCGCGACGCGCTCGCCGCCGCGCAGCACGCGGTCGAAGCCCACCGACGATCCATCCACCAGAATCAGGTCGACTTCGGTATGCGGCACGCCGATGGATTCGATCGCGTCCTTGACCGAGCGCGTTCCGGCGACGCTGTAGTTGAAAGCGACCTTGCGCCGTTCGGGCGGCAGGAAATCGTTCAGCTCCTCATAGAAGCGGAATTCGGCCGACGCGGCGGGATGCGTCATCGCGCCTTGCGCCGCTAAAGCAACTTGCAAAGGGCCTTGATGTCGGCATTGCCGCCGGAGATGACGATGCCGATGCGCTTGCCGGCGATATCGTGGCGGCCGGCGAGCTTGCCTTCGAGCAGGGCCGCGGCGGCGAGGGCGCCGGTAGGCTCGATCACGATTTTCATGCGTTCCCAGATCCAGAACAGGCTGCGCAGCAGTTCGGCATCGCTTACCGTCAGCATATCGTGCACGTAATGCAGCACCAGCGGGAAGGTGATCGTTCCGAGCGAAGGCGTGCGCGCGCCGTCGGCGATGGTGTCCGGGTTGTCGCAAGTCTGCAGGGTCCTGGAGCGGAAGGAGCGCGTCGCATCGTCGCCCGCCTCGGGCTCGACGCCGATCACCTTGCAGCCCGGCGACCAGGCACTCGCTGCGACGGCGCAGCCCGAGAGCAGCCCGCCGCCGCCGCAGGGCACCAGCAGATAGTCCAGGGCGCCCGTGTCCTCGATCAGTTCTTTCGCCGCCGTGCCCTGTCCGGCGACGACTTGTGCATGGTTGTAGGGTGGAATGACCGTCATGCCGCGCTCGCGCGCGATTTGTGCCGCCAGCGCCTCGCGCTTCGCAGTCTTGGGGTCGTAGGTGATGACCTCGGCGCCGTAGCCGCGCGTGGCTTCGAGCTTCACCTGCGGCGCGTCCTGCGGCATGACGATGACGGTGCGCACGCCGAGCAGCGATCCCGCCAGCGCCACCGCCTGGGCGTGATTGCCCGAAGAGTAGGCGAGCACGCCCGCGCGCTTGTGTTCCGGCGTCAATTGCGCGAGCGCGTTGAACGCACCGCGAAACTTGAATGCGCCGATGCGCTGGAAGTTTTCGCACTTGAAGAAGACTTTCGCGCCGGTGCGCGCATCGACCATGCGCGAACTCATCACCGGCGTGCGGTGTGCATGTCCTGCGATGCGCGCAGCGGCTGCGGCGATATCTTCAGGTGCGACCGGTAATACGGTGTCGGACTCGGCTGCTGTCATGGTGTTTCTCTATGGTGGTTAGCGTATGGTCAGTGTCAGGCGCGAGTCGCCGCGCAGCAGGAAGATGCGCAGCGGCCGCTCGGTGCTGCGCAAGGCGGCAAGCAGCTCCTTCACCGAGCGCACGCGCTTGCGGTTGACGCCGTAGAGCACGTCGCCCGCGCGCAGGCCCGACTTTGCGCCGGGCGTGTGCGGTTCGATGCGGGTAATGATCGCGCCCTCTACCATGCCGTACACGGGCATGCCTTTCTCGATGTCGGACACGCGCACGCCGGCGAGCTGCGGCACCGCCTCGCCCGGGATCGCGGTCGTCGTGTAGAGCTCCCCGATGCGCAGGCGTAGGGCCAGCGGCCGTCCCTCGCGCTGCACGCCCAGCGCCACGTGTTTGCCGACGGGAATCAGGCCCATGCGGTTGCGCAAATCGGCCGAGCTACGCACCGGTTTGCCGTCGACGGTGGTCACGATGTCGCCCGGCTTCAGGCCAGCCTTGTGCGCCGGTGAGTCCGGCTCGACCTTGACCACCACCGCGCCTCGTGTCGAGTCCGTTCCCAGCGCTCGTGCCAGATCGTAGCTCAGGTCCTGGGTGACTATGCCGACGCGGCCGCGGCGCACCTCGCCGTAGCGGATGATCTGCTCCATCACGCTGCGCACCATGTTCGAAGGGACGGCGAAGCCGATGCCGGCACTGCTGCCGGAGGGTCCGATGATGGCGGTGTTGATGCCTATGAGCTGGCCCGCAAGATTCACCAGCGCCCCGCCCGAGTTGCCCGGGTTGATCGACGCGTCGGTCTGGATGAAGTCCTCGTAGCCCTCGATGCCCAGACCGGTGCGGCCGAGCGCGCTGACGATGCCGGAGGTGACCGTCTGCCCGATGCCAAAGGGATTGCCGATGGCCACAACGAAGTCGCCCACGTTCATCGCGTCGGAATCGCCGAATTTCAGTTCGGCCAGATTATGCGCATCGATTTTCAGCACGGCGATGTCGGTGCCCGGATCGGTGCCGACCAGCCGCGCCTTGAACGTGCGCCTGTCTTTCAGCGTCACCACTATTACCTGCGCATTGTCGATCACGTGATTGTTGGTCACCACGTAGCCGTGCGCGCTGTCGACAATCACGCCGGAGCCGGAACTCTGCTCCTCGCGCGCCGGCCGGTCCGGAATATTGAAAAAGCGCCGGAACAGCGGGTCCTGAAACAGCGGGTTGTCCTCCACCGGCGCGCGCGTGATCACCGATATGTTCACCACGGCCGGTGTCACCTGCGCCAGCATGGGTGCGAGCGTGGGCGTGCCCCTTACGTCGAGCGGCAGCGCGGCCGGGCGTGCCGGTAGGGCAAAGAGCAGCAGCAATAGCGATAAGACAAGACGACGAACAGGCATTTCGGATACTCCGTGGCGGAAGCGCGGCTATTCCCGTAAGTATAAGCGCGGCGGCGGGGCCGCAGGCGCGGCCCGGCTACAGGTCGGCCGGCGTGTCGATGTCGCGGCGAACGCCGGGGTCGTCGACTTCGATCAGCTTGATCAGGCCGGCGTTCTTCTTGAGCAATGCGCGCGCGCCTTCATCGCCGCGCAAGGCTTCGAGCTGCGGCCGAAAGCGCGCCGACAGGCCCACCGGGTGGCCGCGCTCGCCGCGCCAGGCGGGTGCGGCGATGGCCGCCCCCGCGGCCAGGGATGCCGCGATTTTCGCAATGGTCGGCGGCCGGATAAAAGGCATGTCGGCCAGGGCGATGACCCAGCCGTCGACATGGCTGGTGGCGCGTACTGCGCTCGCGAGGCTCGCGCCCATGCCCTCGTCGGCGTCGGCGCACAGGATCACCGTCGCGCCGGCCGCGCTCAACAGATTCTCCAGCGCGGTCGCGCCCGGCCGCACCACGGCGATGACATGAGGAAGGGCCGAGCGCAGATTGGCGAGCGCGGCCGCGGCGACCGTCGTTCCCCCGGCAAGCGGATGCATGAGCTTGTCCGTGCCGAAGCGCGTCGAGGCGCCCGCGGCGAGTAGGATGCCGCAGAGCTTCGCGTCCGAAGGGATGTTCGCAGGCATAGGCTAGGCGCTGCGGATTTCAGCTTTTCGCCGGTTTGCCGCGGCGCGGGAGCGTGGCGGGCGCCGCGCCGGGAGGTCCCGGCTCAGCTCTGCGGTACGCCGCACCCGGCTTCGACTCCAGCTTTGGGCAGCTCTATGGTCTGCGGGATCTGCACGCCGCGGCGCACGGCCGTCATTTCCGCGAGAATCGCCACCGCGATCTCGGGCGGCGTACGGCTGCCGATCCTCAG
>DATKUQ010000413.1:0-11338 GCA_035530495.1 Burkholderiales bacterium | reverse complement strand
ATCGCGAGCAGCTGGAACGGGAAAGCCGCGGCGCTTGAAAACGGCGGCGCGGACCTCTTCCAACAGCATGATATATTCGTTCGGCGTCCATTCTGAAGAAGAGGGCATATGCTTACCCGATTGATAGCGATATTGCTGCTGGTGTCGACTTCAGCCCTCGCGGCGTCGGACTATGCGCGCGAGAAACGCTGGGCAGATGAAATCACGCCCACCATCGTCGTCGGCGATCCGATATACCTTACACAGAAGAACGGCCACAAATTCCTCGGCATTTACACCAAAGTCAGCCATGCCAAGATGGGCGTGGTGGTGGTGCATGGCCTCGGCATCAATCCCGACTGGGGTATGATCGGCACGCTGCGCCGGCGCCTTTCCGACGACGGCTACACTACGCTCTCCATCCAGATGCCGGTCCTCGCGGCCGATGCGGCGCCCAAGGCCTACGTCGCGACTTTCCCTGAGGCGGTCGAGCGGCTGCAATTGGCGGTCAGCTACCTCGAGGACAAGGGCTACAAGCGCATCGCGATCGTGTCCCACAGCATGGGTTCACGAATGGCTTACGCCTACATGAAGCACAACCCCGCTGATGTCGACGCGTGGGTAGCGATGGGCATGCCCGCCGCGCCCGCAGGACAAGCGCCGGCCCTCCTCTACAGCGGCATCCGGGCACCGGTGCTCGATCTCTACGGCAGCATGGATCTGCCACAAGTCCTCGCCGGCGCCAAACTGCGCCGGCTTTCGCTCAAGGGCAATCCCGCGTCGAAGCAGGAGGTGATCACCGGCGCCGATCATTTCTACGCCGGCCACGAGGACGAAATGGTCAAGGCGGTAAGGGATTTTCTGGATAGCGTGAAGTAGCGATCGCGGCGAGCACAGGAGTCAAACTGCTTGCGCGCCGGCAGCCGCGACGGGCTCAATTCGAACAGCAAAAACCAAGATTAACTTACAATTGAATGAAATTTGCCTACCCCGATCTATCGGCCAGTGATGGGGCGGGTGCCTGACGCAAGCAAAGAACACCCGTGGAACCGATCATGCCCGAAAAAGCCCCTTCCCCCCCGGTCCAACTGCGCAAACGCGCACGGATGGGTCTGCTTAAGCGTCGCTTCCGCCGCGTGTTCCTACAATTCGGCCTGCCTTGGGGCGCCGCGCTACTGGTGGGCCTGGTAGCCGTGATTTATACGCGGTGGAGCACGGATGTTTACAACATCTTCATCAGCTGGATCGACGGGCGTCCGTGGCTGGCCTTTCTCATCACACCAGCTTGTACCGTGCTCGCCATGTTCGGTACCCATCGCTGGTTCTCCGGCAGCGAGGGTAGCGGTATCCCGCAGGTGATCGCCGCGCTGCACGCACCACGCGACGAACGCATGATGGAGCGCCTTTTTGGCCTGCGAGTCATAGTCGGTAAGGTCGCGATGTCGCTGCTCGGCTTGTTGGGCGGCCTAACGATAGGTCGTGAAGGGCCCACGGTACACATCGGAGCAGCGATCATGGGTGAGACGCGGCGCTTCTACCCGCACCGCAGCCCAATGCTCGAACGCCAGTTGCTGCTGGCCGGTGGGGCGGCAGGGCTTTCGGCGGCGTTCAACACGCCGCTGGCCGGCATTATCTTCGCCATCGAGGAACTGGCGCGTGATTTCGAGAGCCGCACTAACGGCACCATGATCACCGCCGTGGTGTTCTCGGGCCTTACATCGCTGGCACTGGCCGGCAACTACCTATACTTCGGACAGTTGAACGTACCGGAGAACCTGAACTTCGACTTCGCGCTTCCGGTGATCTTCACCGCGGGCTTGTGCGGCCTAATGGGCGCGGCGTTCAACTGGGCTTTGCTGCACTGGGAGGTCTGGATGCCCAGACCACTACGCAAATGGCGCGCGCGCAAGCCCCTGCTGTACGGGCTGGTCATCGGCTTGACCATCGCAGCCTTCGGCGTATTCACCGGCGGGGAAACCTGGGGCAGCGGCTACGATCAGGCCAGGCACCTGCTGGATGGCTCGGCCCCGCTGAGCGAGGGCTACGCTCTGACCAAGTGGGCCACTATGGTAGTCAGCTACATGGCTGTGATCCCCGGCGGACTGTTCTCGCCCTCACTGTCGATCGGCGCGGGCTTGGCGCAATGGGTGCAGGCGGCCTTCGTCTGGGCGCCACTGCCCGCGCTCATAGCCCTGTGTATGACGGGCTATCTGGCTGCGGTCACACAGTCTCCCCTTACCTCATTCGTTATTGTGATGGAGATGACCAACGGCACCGGCATGGTCATCCCGATGATGGCCACGGCGCTGATTGCCACGCGCATCTCAGCTGTATTCACACCGCCGCTGTACGATGCATTGGCGCAAAAAAGCTACTTTCCGAAGCCCCCAACCAAGTAATGCCCAGGTTAACAGATCGTGCGATAGGTTAGTGGTTGTACTTTGGACCTTAAACCGGACTAGCCGGAACCAGGCAAAGTGCCTTCGGCGGGGGAAAAGCCCTTATCCCACGAACAAGGGGACTTCCTTCGGGGCGTTGATCCCCCCGCGCACGCGTCCTAGCCATTTATCAAAATCTTTGCCATTTCCCTCAACTCTTGACTGATAAGAGACTAAAGGTAGGGCCGTTCAGGAGAAGCTCGCCACCTGCGCTACGCCAGCGCGCAAACCTCGCGTGCCATGCGTGCGCCGCGATGGCGGCGCGACTTCGTGTTTGACGCCCCCGGTAGGTCGATTTAGACTACGCCGGTCTGAACAAGAGCAACAACGGAGCCCTCCTTGACGGCCCGCATTCCCGACGCCGACGCATCCCCCGCCGAACGTCTGCTTTGCCTGTACCGCACCATGGCGCGCATCCGCGCCTTCGAAAATGCGGCCGAAGAGGCGAGCCGAGGCAGCGTCGCGGCGTTCGGCGGCACTACCGACACGGCGGCACTGGTGCGCGGACCGCTGCACCTTTCCACCGGCCAGGAGGCGGTCGCAGCCGGCGTGTGCGCGAACCTCGCGCGCAGCGATTATTTGACTTCGACCCACCGCGGCCACGGCCACACTCTGGCCAAGGGCGCCGACACCAGCGCGATGATGTGCGAGCTGTTCGGCCGCGCCAGCGGCACCAACAAAGGCAAGGGCGGCTCCATGCATATCGCCGATTTCGGCGTCGGCATGCTCGGCGCCAATGGTGTCGTCGCCGCGGGGATCGCCATCGCCGTGGGTGCGGCGCATTCGGCGAAAATTCGTGGAAGCAAGGCCACCGTCGCCTGTTTTTTCGGCGACGGCGCGATCAATCGCGGGCCATTTCTCGAAGGGCTCAACTGGGCGAAGATTTTCGATCTGCCGGTGTTGTTCGTGTGCGAGGATAACCGCTACTCGGCGACGACGGCGACCGACGCGATGACCGCCGGTGCAGGCGCGGCGGCGCGCGCGCGCGGCATCGGCCTGCCTGCGCAATCCGTCGACGGGAACGATGTACTGGCGGTGGACGCGGCGGCACGCGAACTGGTGGCACGCATACGCGCCGGCGGTGGGCCCCAGTTCCTGCACGCCCTCACCTACCGCGTGAAAGGGCATGTTTCGGTGGATGCGGCGGCATACCGCGACCGCAACGAGGTCGAAACGGCGCTCGAGAGCGATCCACTCAAACTGGCCGCGCTGCATCTTGCCGCGCTGGGCGTCGCGGCCGAGCGCATCGCCGCCGCGGACGCCGACGCGCGCACCGAAATAGAGGCGGCGCTCGCCGCCGCGCACGCGGCGCCAGAGCCCGAGCCAGTCGAGGCTTACGCCGACATCCAGGACACGGGAGCCGGCCAGTGGCGCTGATGAGTTACGGGGAGGCGGCCTGCGCGGCGCTGGCGCAGGCGATGCGCGCGGATGCGAACGTGGTCGCCATGGGCGAAGACGTGGGGCACGGCGGCATCTTCGGCCAGTACCGCGGCCTCAAGCAGGAGTTCGGGGCGGCGCGCGTGATCGACACGCCGATCTCGGAGGCGACCATCATGGGCGCCGCAGTCGGCATGGCGCTGACCGGCCTGCGCCCGGTGGTCGAGATGCGCGTGGTCGATTTCGCACTGTGCGCAATCGACGAGATCGTCAACCAGGCGGCGAAGAACCGCTATATGTTCGGCGGCCAGGGGCGCGTGCCGCTGGTGGCGCGCTTGCCGATCGGCATCTGGAGCGGCTCGGCCGCGCAGCACTCGCAATCGCTCGAAGCCTGGTTCGCACATATTCCGGGCCTCGTGGTCGCGACCCCTGCGACGCCGGGAGACAACTACGGCCTGCTTTCTGCGGCGATCGCCTGCGGCGACCCCGTCGTCTACATGGAGCACAAGGAATTGTGGGGGCTCCAGGGCGAGGTGGATACGCAAGTACCTGTTCCACTGGGCAAGGCGCGCGTTGCGCGCGCGGGAACGGACTTGACCCTGGTGAGTTGGTCGAGCATGGTGCATACGGCGCTCGCCGCCGCCGAACAGGCGGCACAGCAGAACATATCGGTCGAGGTGATCGACCTGCGTACCATCTGGCCCTGGGACCGCGAACTGGTGCTTGCATCGGCCGCGCGCACCGGCCGCCTGCTGGTCGCGCACGAATCGGTGCAGGCAGCCGGCTTCGGCGCCGAGATCGCGGCCACGGCGGCGGAGGAACTCGGTGTCCCCGTCAAGCGCCTGGGCGCGGCGCGCATTCCGGTCGGTTATGCGCGCACGCTGGAGAACGTGGCGCGCATTTCCGCGCAAACGCTGCTGCAGGAGTTGAAATCATTCGCAGGCGATCACGGCAATAAACGAACCATGGCCTAGCGCATGGCGGCGTGCTACGCTTATATCCAATTCGAAAAGTGAATCGAACTTCAAGGGAGACAAAAAATGTTACGTAGAAACCTGTTGCTGATTTTATCCGCCGCCGCTCTCGCATTCACCCTTCCCGCTGTCGCACAGCAAGGCAAGTACCGGAGCGAATACCGCCTGTCGACAGTGGTTGGAACCGCCTTTCCCTGGGGCAAGGGCGGACAGATTTGGGCCGACCTGGTGCGCGAACGTACCAATGGCAGGATCAACATTAAGATGTATCCAGGCGCGGCGCTGGTGGCCGGCGACCAGACGCGGGAGTTCACCGCGATCCGCCAGGGTGTGATCGATCTCGCCATCGGCTCGACCATCAATTGGTCGCCCCAGGTGAAGCAGCTGAACCTGTTCTCGCTGCCGTTCCTGATGCCCGATTATGCGGCCATAGACGCACTCACCCAGGGCGAGGTGGGCAAGGACATATTCAAGATCCTCGAAAAGGACGGTGTAGTGCCGCTGGCCTGGGGCGAAAACGGCTTTCGCGAGCTCACTAATTCCAAACATCCGATCCACACGCCGGCCGACATGAAAGGCCTCAAGTTTCGCGTGGTCGGATCGCCGATCTACAATGAAACCTTCACCGCGCTCGGCGCCAACCCGACGCAGATGAGCTGGGCCGATGCGCAGCCAGCGCTTGCCTCCGGCGCAGTCGACGGCCAGGAAAACCCGCTCACGATATACACCGCGGCCAAGATGCAAACCATCGGCCAGAAATACGTGACGCTGTGGGGCTATGTTGCCGACCCGCTGATCTTCGTCGCCAACAGGCAAGTGTGGGAAAGCTGGACGCCTGAAGATCGCAGGATCGTCAAGGAAGCCGCGGTCGAAGCGGGAAAGCAGGTCATTCAGATGGCACGCAAGGGACTGATCGCCCCCGACCTGTCCACCATTTCCGGGATCGAGAAGCTCGGCGTCAACGTAGTGACGCTCTCCCCCGGTGAACGCGAGCAGTTCGTGAAAGCGACGCGCAAGGTCTACCGGAAGTGGTCGAAGATCGTTGGCCCGGACCTGGTGAAGAAGGCCGAGAAGGCCATTGCCGCGCGCAAGAAAATCTGACCGAATCGAATCCGAACGGCGCCGCCGTGTTGCTACGGCGGCGTTTTTCCTAGTGCATCCATGAACGAGCATCCGGATCCGCTCAAGCCTGCTGTCGAAGAGCCGCCGCGCATACCGGTCAAGATCGAGGAATTTTTCGCGGCCGTGACCATGGCGCTGATCTGCCTGATCACTTTTGCCAACGTCATAGTGCGCTATTTCACCGACGAATCGTTCGCGTTCACAGAGGAATTCTCGGTGTTCCTCATGGTCATTCTCACGTTCGTCGGCACCTCGGCGGCGTTCGCCAAGAACACGCATATCCGCATGACGTTTTTGGTGGAAAAACTGCCGCCGAAAGTCGCCCACTACGCCGAAATTGCGATGATGGTCGCCGCGGCGGTCCTGTTCGCTATCATCGTCTGGTACGGCATCAGACTGCTCCACGACGACTGGAAATTCGGTACCACCTCCCCCGGCATCGGCATTCCTCAGTGGATCTACACTTTGTGGCTGCCGCTGCTGTGCGCGGTGATTACGCTGCGCATAGTGGGCAGGATCATTCGCCTCGCGCGCCGCAAGGTATAGACGTGCTGGCCCAAGGCAGCCTGATCCTGTTTCTCGGATTCGCGTTGCTACTCGCGCTTGGGGCGCCGCTCGCCATCGCGCTGGGGGCCGCAGGCACCGTCGTCATCATGACCGAGCACTTGGGAATTATGTCGGTGCCGACCAACGCCTACGCCGGTCTGGCCAAGTACCCGCTACTCGCGCTGCCGGTGTTCGTACTCGCCGGCATGATCTTCGAGCGTGCCGGCGTGGCCTTGCGTATCGTCAACTTCACCGCCGCGCTGGTTGGCAGGCGACGCGGCGCGCAAGGTGTGGTGGCAATCCTGGTGTGCATGTTCCTCGGCGGAATCTCCGGTTCCGGTCCCGCGGACGCCGCCGCCGTGGCAATGGTGATGATTCCCGGCATGGCGAAACAAGGCTACCCTAGGGCGTTTTCGGCGAGCCTGATCGCGGCGGCGGGTTCGACCGCAATTCTGATTCCGCCGTCGATCGCACTCATCGTCTACAGCGTACTGGTACCGTCAGCGAGCGTGCCCGCATTGTTCGCCGGCGGCATGATTCCAGGCGTCATTGCGGGCATATCGCTGCTGATTCCGGTGATGTATTTTTCCCTGCGCGAAGGCTGGGGCGCAAATGACGATGAGCGCCAGGCGACGACGTGGCACAGCTTCAAGGAAGCGATTTGGGGCCTGATCGCGCCGGTGATCATTCTCGGCGGCCTGCGCTCGGGCATGTTCACGCCGACCGAGGCCGCCGTGGTGGCGGTGTTCTACGGTTTCTTCGTCGGCGTGTTCGTCTATCGCACGCTGACCTGGCGCATCATCTACCGCGTGCTGGTCGAGTCTGCGGAGATATCGGCGGTGGTGATGATCATCATCTCGCTCGCCGGCGTGTTCGCCTACGCGGGTTCCACGCTCGGCGCGTTCGACGCGTTTGCAAAACTGCTCATAGGCGTGACTTCGACCGAGTGGATCATGCTGCTGATGATCATGCTGATGCTCCTGATAGCGGGGATGCTGCTCGATGCGGTGTCGATTTTCCTGGTGTTTTTGCCTATCCTGCTGCCTATTGCCAAGAGTTTCAACTGGGACCTGGTTTGGTTCGGCGTGCTCATGACCATGAACATGGCGATCGGACAGTTCACCCCGCCGATGGCGGTCAACCTGATGGTAACCACGCGTATCGCCGGCGTTTCTGTGGAATCGACCATTCGCTGGGCGAGCTGGATGGTGGGGGCGATGCTGATCGCGCTTACGCTGATTGCGGTCTGGCCGCAGCTCGCACTGTGGCTGCCGCGCACGCTCGGATATTGACGGGCCACGCCGGCGCAAGATTCGCTTCGACTGCATTCGCTCGAGATCGTCGCGCCGGATTTTGATCGTGACGCTATTGCGCACGCGGGCCCGCGTCATCGCCATCGGGTTTCGCCTCAGGCTTTGGCGTAACCGGGTGCGGCCTGTCATCGTCGAGCACAATGTCGAGCCCGGGACTTTCCAGATCATCGAACTGGCCTCCTCTCAGGGCGAGCCAATACACTGCGCCGATCACGAACACCAGCACCACACTTAACGGGATCAGCAGGAACAGGATATCCATGTGCTCAGACTGCCGATGCCGGCGCGCGCGGCATTTTCACTGCAGCGGGAGCGGCCGGCCGTCGGGACAACCTCAGAGAATTGAGGATCACGATTAGCGAGCTGCCCGACATGCCGATGCCCGCCATCCACGGCGTGACCATGCCCAGCGCCGCCAGCGGCAACGCGGTGAGATTGTAGGCCACCGCCCAGAGCAGGTTTTCGCGGATGATGTGGAGCGTGCGCGCCGAAGCCGCGAAAGCGGCGCGCAAATCGCCGAGGCGCCCGGAGAGCAGCACCGCATCGGCTTGGCGCTGCGACATCCAGGCACCTTCGCCCATGGCGATAGAAACGGCGGCCTGGGCGAGCACCGGCGCATCGTTGATGCCGTCGCCTATCATCGCAACCACCCGGCCTTCACGCTGCAGCGCCTGCACGTATTCGAGCTTTGTCTGCGGCGAAGCATTGGCGGTTGCGGCTTCGATTCCGAGCGTTGCGGCGATTTGCCTGACTGTTTCGTCGCGGTCGCCGCTCAGCAGATGCACGCGTTTGCCCGACCGGTGCAATTCATCGATGAACTCCTTCGCGTCCGGTCGCAGCTCATCGCCGAACACGAACAGCGCGAGGCAGCGCGCCTCGTCGCACAGCATGGCGATCGACCCGCCTGAAGGCGGCGTGGGCTGCCACGATGGCATTTCCGCATGGCCCGCCGTGAGTACGAATTCCGGGCGACCCAGGCGGTAGACGTGCCCGTCCAGTTCCGCCTCCACTCCGAGGCCGGCATGATGTTTGGAATCGCATCCGACAGCCGCCTGCGGCGCTGCTGCAATCAGCGCCTTCGCGATCGGGTGCACCGACCCCTGTTCCAGCGCCGCCGCGATGCGCAAGCAGTCCGCCTCGTTCACCCCCGCGAGCACTTGGGTGTGCGTCAGGCGCAACTGACCCGCTGTAAGCGTGCCCGTCTTGTCCAGCACCACGTCGGTCGATCGCGCCAGAGTCTCGACGACGTGGCTGCGGCAGACGATCAGTCCCTGCCGGGCCATCCTGCCCGTGGCCACCGTGAGCGCAACCGGTGTCGCCAGCGACAGCGCGCAGGGACAGGTAACGATCAATATGGACACTGCCACCCACAGCGCGCGCCCGGGTTCGACAAACCACCACGCCACCGCCGCGCCGACCGCGAGAGCCAGCGTCGCTGTAACGAACCAACCGGTCATGCGCTCGGCATTGGTAACCAGCCTCGGGCGCTCCGCGCTTGCCTGCTGTATCAAGCGAACGATGGAGGACAGCACCGTATCCGCACCGATGCGCTCGACCCGCATCAGCAGGGGGTCGGCGACGTTAGTCGCCCCGCCCGTGAGTGGGTCGCCCGCTTGTCTTGCCAGCGGACGACTTTCGCCTGAGAGCAGGGACTCATCGACGAAACTCGCGCCATCTTCGACCACGCCATCGGCGGGTATGCGCGCTCCGGAGCGCACCAGTACACGATCCCCGGGCCGCAGAGCGCTTACCGCCACTTGTTGAGGTGTACCGGCGGCGTCCAGGCGCAGCGTGACTTCCGGAATCGCGCGGGACAGGAAATCCAGGCTGCGCGCAACTGCGTGGCGCGCCCTTGTTTCCAGGTATCGGCCACACAGCAGCAGGAACACGAACATGGACACAGAATCGAAATACACTTCACCGTGCCCGATGAAGGTGGCCGTGGCGCTGGCCGCGAATCCAACCCCTATGCCCAACGACACGGGCAAGTCCATGCCCATGCGGAGCAGACGTAAATCACGCCAAGCGGATTGAAAGAGCGGACCTGCCGAATAGAACACGACCGGCAGCGTGAGGAGCAAACCGGCCCAGCGCATCAGCTGCACGATGTCTGGGGTCATGCTGCCGGGCGCGGCAATGTAGGCCGGCAATGCATACATCGTCACCTGCATCATGCCGAAGGCCGCGACGAACAGGCGCAGCAAGCTCTGTTTCTGCTCCGCGCGCTGCGCGACTTCCTGCTGGCGCGCGTCGTAGGGGTGGGCGCGATAACCGATGCGCTGCACAGCGGTTAGAATTTCGCTCAACTTGAGTTGCTGCGGATCCCAACGCAGCTGAGCGCGGTGCGTAGTGGCATTGATGCCGACGCTACGTACGCCGGGCAGCCGTTCAAGCACCCGCTGATTGAGCCAGACGCAGGCGGTGCAGCGCACGCCTTCTATCATAAGCGCGGCGTCGCATTCGCCGCTTGCCGCGGTATGGACAAAGCCGCGCTGCACCTCCGGATCGTCGTAAATATCAAAATTTCCTCTATCGCCTCCGGCCTCCGCAGTAGACGCCGGGCTGGTGCGGTGCTCGTAGTAGCCTTGCAGTCCGTAGCCGAGGATGGCCGAAGCCACAGCTTCGCAACCGGGGCAGCATACCGGGCGCCACTCGCCGTCGACTTTGACGCGATAGCGGCCGGGGCCGTAGCGGCCGGGGTCGGATACGGGCAGGGCGCAATGGAAACAGGCTATTGGCCCGGCGGCCCGCGCTTCGCCGGAAAGCGCCCGCAGCACCGGGCCGTCCGCAGCAGCGTGGTGGCTTGATAATGTCATACGCATTCGATTGTAGGCGGTCGCTTGCAACTACGCTATCGCGTCGCTGGCGCTGCTACAAAAGCAAAAAGCCCCGACCTGGTGGTTGGGGCTTTTTGTTTTAGGGACCTGACGATGACCTACTTTCGCATGGGTAATCCATACTATCATTGGCGCGACACCGTTTCACGGTCCTGTTCGGGATGGGAAGGGGTGGGACCAGTGCGCTATGCTCGTCAGGAATTCTGTTGTTCAGTCGCGCGTTGGGCGTTGAGGCCTTTGGCGCTACTGATGCGTTCTGGTGAAGTAAAGTTGGGTGTTACTGTATTTTTGGCGCGATGCGCTATTCCTTGTTGCTGGCTGTTTTCACAGCCAAATGCTTAAGGTTATAGGATCAAGCCGCACGGTCAATTAGTACTCGTTAGCTCAACGCATTACTGCGCTTCCACACCGAGCCTATCAACGTCATCGTCTTTGACGAACCTTTAGGAGGATCAAGTCCTCGGGAAGTCTCATCTTGAGGCAAGTTTCCCGCTTAGATGCTTTCAGCGGTTATCTCTTCCGTATTTAGCTACCCGGCGATGCGACTGGCGTCACAACCGGTACACCAGGGATACGTCCACTCCGGTCCTCTCGTACTAGGAGCAGCCCCCCTCAAACTTCCAACGCCCACGGCAGATAGGGACCAAACTGTCTCACGACGTTTTAAACCCAGCTCACGTACCACTTTAAATGGCGAACAGCCATACCCTTGGGACCGGCTACAGCCCCAGGATGTGATGAGCCGACATCGA
>DATKUQ010000412.1:0-3758 GCA_035530495.1 Burkholderiales bacterium | reverse complement strand
CCGCCCGAGGGCGTGGTGATCTGTCCGTCATTCTGGATGCTGCCCGCATTCGGCGTGGCGCCGAAGTTCAGCCGCCCGGCGAGAAAGTCCTGGTTGGCGACGTTGAGCGTGCTCGCGACGAAGCCGGCGACGTCGATTTTTGCGCCTTGTCCCACCAGAATGCCCGCCGGGTTGACCAGCCATACCTTGCCGTTGGAACTCAGCGTGCCGAGCAACACAGACGGATCGTTGGCGATGACGCGGTTGAGCACGCTGCTGCTCGCCGACGCTTGATTGAAGCGGGTGGTCTCGCTCGCGCCGATGGAGAAGCTGTTCCAGTTGATGATGGCGCCGTTGGTGTTGTTGACTGTGAGCAGCTTGCCTGCCTGGCTGAAGCTCGCGGCGCCGTTGACGACCTGCGGGCCGGTGGGGTTGGCCCACGCGGGCGCGTTGACGAAGCAGGAGGCGATCGCCGCTGCGATCAGGCGCTTGCGGGCGGGGAAATAGGTCGTTGCTTTATTGGGCATGGCGTACCCCCTTCGTCCAGCAGCGAAGGATCGCTGTCAAACATATATCCAGGTAAAGCAGATTCCTCGCAGAGTTCACCCCCGCGCAGCGGCAGCTCGGAATGACAGGCTCCGCGTGGCGAATGACAAGTGCGGGATTGTTTGGAGTGCACATTGCCTTCGTGTCGCGCATGGGCTAGAAGGCGAGCATCAAGTTGACGTGGCCGCGCCAGTCGCCATGCTCCTTGGTGCCGACAGGGCCGCCATCGACCACTTGCGCCAGATCGAAACGCAGGCTGACATCCTTGCGGAGCGCGTAGCGCAGGCCTGCTCCGACGCTGGCAATGCTGACGCGTGCCGGCGTGAGCGAGCCCGCAGGCACATTCTGGTTGTAGCCGCGGCCGACGTCGTAGAACGCGAGCGCGCGCAGGCTGCCGCGCAGGTCGCTCCCTTTCTTGATCAATTCGGGCGTGTAGAGTTCGGCGTTGACGACATAGCCGCTGTCGGCGGTGACCGCGCGCTCCTCGAAGCCGCGCACGGCGGTGGAACCTGCAAGACTGAGCTGCTCGGCCGCAACCAGCGGGTCGCCGCTATATTGACCGTTCAGTGCGACGCGCGCCTGCCAGTCGCTCCTGAACGCCTTCAGATAGCTGCCGCCCAGACGGAGGACGTTGAAGTCGTCGCGCGTGGTTCGGTTGCCCGAAAGAAAGGAGTAGCGGTCCATGCCACCGTCCGGATTGGCGTACTGGCTGCCCAGCGCAAAATTGTGTGCAAGCCCGATGTTGTAATCGAATATCTGCCCCGGACTCTGTTTCTGCCCGGTGTAGGTGAGACTGAATGGACGCGTGGTGTAGGGCACGCAGCCCAAGATCGGGTTCAACGGGTCATTCCCGTACGGCGCGCCCGCCACGGTGCATGTCGAATTGATGTACTTGTAGTCCAACCCGTAAATCAGCTTCGAGCTGTATTCCCCGCGCCGTGCAAAGTTGTGGTTCCAGCGCAGGCCGAACACGTCGCCCTTGCCGACGATGCCGAGCATCCCGCCCAGCGTGGGCGAGGCGCTGGGGGTATTCACGTTCGAATTACCGTAGATGAAGTCCAGGCTGTCCCCCAGCGCATAAAAGGGAACGCGATAACCCAGGCTATAGATATCTACCCTCACCCCAGTTGGCGCGTCGACCGAACCGGTGTAGGCGAGCGTCAGGGTCTGGTCGCGATTGAACAGGTTCGCGTTCTGGTAGGCTATGCCCTCGCGCGTCCTGCCGGTAGCGGCGGTGCCGGTATTGTCCACGGTAACGAAAAAGCGCTGCGGGTCTTCTTCGGTAACCGCCACTTTCGCATCGATCTTGCCCTCTGCCTCGCTCATGCCCAGAGTCACTCCGACCTGTTTGGCCGGATTCGCGTTGGCGAGTTGGATGTTCTCCGACATCTGGCGCAGGTTGGGCGCCTTGCCCTCTTTCAACGACGGCAGGCTCGCGCGGATGTTCGCATCATTGAAATACTTGTTGCCGCTGATCACGACCTTGCCGATGACCCCTTCGGTGACCTGCAGGCGCACCACACCACTGGTGAGTTCCTGCTCCGGCACGTACACCTGCACGGTACCGTAGCCTGCCGCGCGGTAAGCGCGCTCCAGCGCTTCGAGCGCCTTCTGGATGTCGCCGTAGACGCGCCTGGGTCCGACGAACGGCGCAACGATGGCCCCCACCTGCGCCTGCGGCAGCAGCGTGTTGCCTTCAATCTCGAAACGAACAATGTTGAAATGCTGGTCCTGGGCCAGCGAGGAATCGACGAACAAACCCAACAGGGCGAGAACCAACGCGCAGCTTGAGATTATTTTCATGTCCCTTTGCCTCAGCACTAGCGGCTAGCCTATTCGGGGTTTACCCGAACACTGTGAGTTTAGTCAAGTTTGTGCCAAAACCATAGCCCCCTCATTCGGGCAGACCGGTATTAATTCACATAAGTTGAATTTCTCTTCGCTTATGAATCAAAAGGTTACATTATTCCGCCAGTTCGCATATGAATTCTTCGAACTTGCCGCCGGGGCCGTGAGGGATCTCTTCCTGGAAATACCTGAACTGCAGTTTGAATGGAAAGTCCAGCGCTTCGCGGATGAGATCCCCGATTCTTTGCTCTTGATCCGCCGTCAGCGGCGCAGCGGAAACGAGGCGCACTTCGATCGTATCGCGCTCGCGCTGGACGAACTGAAATTGCCGAATCGGAGCAATTTCCGAATATGGAAGACCGCCGATGGCTGGCCACAGAGAGCGTCCGTCGGGTAGCCGTGCCATATTGCGGCGGCGGCCCGCTATGCGCTTGAAGACAGGCAAGCCCCGCCCGCAGGGGCACGAGTCCGCCATTTCGGCGTAGTCGCCGAGATCGTAGCGTACGAGCGGCGTGGCAAGGTTGTGCAAATCGCTCACTACCACTCGACCGATCTCCCCCGGCATGCATGCTTCGTCGCGCTCGTTCAGAAGTTCGACGATCAGGGCTTCGGCCATGACATGGTAGAGCCCGCTAGCGGGACATTGCACCGCGATGACGCCGACTTCCGCCGAACTGTAGGTATCTGCGATCTCTGCGCCGAGTATCCTGCGCGCAGATTCGCGAACTTCGGGCGCCAGGGTTTCGTTGATCGTGCGTATCTGTCGCAGGCGCGGCAGGCTCAGTCCGTGCCGCTCGAATTGCCCGAGCAATGCAGCCAGATTGCTCGGATAGACGAGCAGATAATCCGGGTTGACGGATTGCAGCCATTCGAACTGCCGGGCAACACCCGTGCGAACGGCGAGCGCATGCGACGACCCGGTTTCGAACAGCAGGCTCGCCGGCGGACCCCAGCTTGGCCAATCCGCTTGGTCACCATGAAGAGGATCGCGAATGACGGCAAGTTTGCCGCGGAAGTCGCGCCGCTGCCACAAGTGCTCGCGCAAGGTCATCGCCAGCCAGAGCAACCGGCTGATTGCCGTCCGCTTGACGATTACCGGTTCTCCGCTGGAGCCGGAGGTGCTCGACTCTGCAACGGGCGCATGGGCGCGCGGGATTTGGGTGCAAAAAAGTGCATCCCCTGCGGCTTGCAGGTCGCGCCGGCGCATGACCGGCAGCCGGCGCAATCCGTCCAGCGTCGACAATTGCTCCGGACGCAGGCCCGCAGCCTGCAGCCGGCTGCGAAAGTAGACTGAATACTTTTCGGCATGAGTCGCGGTCTCGACCAGTTGTCGATGCTGGCGGACCGCAATCGCGTCGGCGGGCAGCCACTGTGTTTGTTCCAGC
>DATKUQ010000411.1:0-4026 GCA_035530495.1 Burkholderiales bacterium | reverse complement strand
GTCCAGGAAGGACAAATGGTGCGCAAGGGGCAGGTGCTGATCCGCATGGATCCGGTGATGACCCAGGCCGACGTCAAAACCATCGAGACCGAGTTTCAGAACAAGCGCCTCGCGCTGAAGCGCATCGACGCACAACTCGCGGGCGTGCCGCTCGTCCGCAGTAAGGACGATCCGGCGGGGCTGTATGCGCAACTCGAAGCACAGTATCGGGCGAACGTGCAAGCCTATGAAAACGCACTGGCGCAGGAGCGCAGCTTGCTGCAGAAGGCTAAGTATGATTTGGCCGGAGCGCAGGAAACCAAAGCGAAGCTGGAGCAGGTGCTGCCGGTTTATGTCGAGCAGGAAAAGGCATTCGACAAACTCGCCAAGGACGGCTATGCGGGTCGGCTGATGGCGAGGGACAAGGCGCGCGAGCGTATCGAAAAGGAGCAGGACCTGCGCACGCAGGAATTCACCATTCGCAGCAATCAATCCCTGATCGACCAGTCGGAACGCAAGATCGCGCAGATTACGGCGGATTACCGCAGGCAATTGCAGACCGAACGCGTTGAGGTCGCAGGCCAGCTCGACAAGGCGAAACAGGAACTCACCAAGAACAAGCGCAGGTTCGATTTGCTCGAGCTCCGTGCGCCGCAGGACGGGACGGTGAAGGACCTTGCCACCCATACCATAGGCACGGTCGCCGCTCCGGGGACGATCCTGATGACGCTGGTGCCCCAAGACGAGGACATGCTTGCGGAGGTCTGGGTTTCTAATCAGGACGTGGGCTTCGTTAGGCCCGGGCAGGACGTGAAGATCAAGCTGACCGCGTTCGCGTTCCAGAAGTACGGGATGCTCGAAGGCACGGTGCGCCAGGTGAGCGCCGACGCGACCGAGGCGCCTTCGGCGAACACGCGCTCGGACGCGCTCAGCGGACGCGACCGGCCGATGGGGCCGCTCACCTATCGCGCGAGTATTGCGCTGAAGACGCAGTCATTGATGGCCGACGGCGAAAAATACACGCTTGCGCCCGGGATGCAGGTCGCAGCCGAGATCAACCTCGGCACCCGCACGGTGCTGGAATACGTGCTGTCGCCGGTGCAAAAGGCCTTTCACGAGGCGGGGCGGGAGCGCTGACTGCGAGCGCGGCAGTCTCGCCGCGATCCGGTCGCGCTCCGCATAGGACCAGACGTTCTCTGGCCAGTGCCGCAAAACATGCAGTACGCGCAGGCATCCGACGGCATGATCGCGCACGCGACAGGAAATGCTATGTGGCAGCTTGCCATGAAAAAGGTAATCGCCTCTGCTCCCCGCATTCTTTATGAAAAGGAATTCGTCTCTCCCCCTTTTTTTCGCGACAACCCAGCTCAATACGCTGGGCGCCGCCTTGGCCGAGTTGCCGGGCGTGCAAGCGATGACCGACGTGACCGGCTTCGGTCTGGCCGGTCACCTGCTGGAAATCTGCCGCAGAGCCAGGCTGGGCGCACGGGTACGCTTCGCCGACCTGCCGCCGATCATCGATGAAGCGCCGCATTGGCAACATGGTGCCGGAGCAGGGCGTCACGATTCTATAATTGGAAACAGCCGCTTGCGCGCGGCGCAACCGATCCGGTTTCGAGTTTGGCACGCAACGCAGAAAGCCTGAGAATAAACGTTGCCAAGACGTTGTTTTTGAGAGAGTATTGTCTCGTGGCTGAGGTGCGGTGGCCGGAAAGCGGCCGTTGTTGCGCGGCTACCGGGGAGCGGGCCAATGGCAAGAATCGTTGTATTCAACCAGAAAGGCGGGGTCGGCAAGACGACGACCACGCTCAATCTGGCCGCCCTGCTGACGCGGCGCGGCAGCGCGCCGCTCGCGATCGACCTGGACCCGCAGGCGCATTTGTCCGCGATTTGCGGCACCGCGGCCAGCAATGGCGGCGACAGCCTGTACGCGTTTTACCAGGATGCGAAACAGCTCGCGGAATTGATACGCGCAAGCAACTGCGGCTGGTCCGTCATTCCCGCGCATCTCGATCTGTCGAAAGTCGATACCCAGTTCGGCAAGGGACCGCGGGCGCTGCAGCGGCTCAGCGCGGGCATCGCCAGGGAACATCTCAACACCAAGCGGCCCATCCTGATGGACGCCTGCCCTTTGCTGGGCACTTTGTCCCTGAACGGCATATTCGCCTGCGACCGGGTGCTGATCCCGATCTCCGCCGACTACCTGGCGGTGAACGGCGCCTTGCAGATCGACCGCACCCTGCGCGCGCTGGAGCGCGTGCTGGAAAAGCCGCCGATGCGCCGTTTTGTGATTACCCGCTTCGACGCGCGCCGGCGCATGTCCTGGGAAATAGACAGGCAGCTGCGCGAACGCTTCGGCGCGGAAATGTGCGAGACGCGCATACGCGAAAGCGTGAGCCTGGCCGAGAGTCCGGCGCACAATTGCGATGTGTTCACGCATGCGCCGGAGAGCAGCGGCGCGCGCGACTACGCTGGGCTGCTGGAAGAGCTGGAAGCGGCGGGCTTCCTCAGTTAGCGGGTTTTTCCAGGAGGGGGCGACGGCCTTTTTTATGTCCCCAAGCCGGAGGCCATGCCGGCAATTCTGAAGTGTCTTCCTAATCTTTCGCGGGCGACTCCGGCCCCGCTTCCTTGCCGATCAGGTTGATCGCCCGCTCCAGGTCGAACGATTCCTCTTTCAGCGCCGGCTGGACTTCGTGGCAGTCGAGGATTTCGCAGTACTGATACATCTGGGTGATCTTGCGCTCGGCGTCGGGGCGGTCGCGCGCCGCGATCATCAGGTTTTCCACCACCGTACCGCCGCGGGTCTTGACCCTGAAACCGAACTTGATCAAAGTGCATGCCCCCATTGAGTTGCGACGAGGAATTATTGCACGACGCACCTGGAACGCCAGCGTACCAAAGTACGTACCGCGGGGCCAGAGAAGAGTTCGTTTTGAACGCCGAGCGGACTCTTCGAAGCGACGCGGAAATAGCATAACATGATGAGATTGGAAGGCGTGAAATCCGATCAGGCGCAAGGGCGAGGGGCGCATGCTAGCGAAATCGTCTCTATCCCGTTAGACTTCAATTGGTTTTGTCTCGGATTCGTCCGCTCGGACACAAGGCTTGCGGATTCTCCGCAACGGGCTTGCGGATCCGCGGCAACGCCTCAGATAATTGAGCGACGGAGGAGAACGTGGGGAAACTGCGGATTGGATATATCGGCGTCGGACTGATGGGTCTGCCGATGACGCGCCGTCTTCTCGAGCGTGGCTATGCGGTCGCCGTCTGCGATATCGCGACGCAGCGCACCGACGCGGCGCGCGCCGCGGGTGCAACGGTGGTTGCTACACCGGCGCAAGCGGCGCGCGGCAGCGATATCGTGCTGCTCAATCTGCCGACGACCGATGCTGTCGCGCAGGTGGCATTCGGCGAGCAGGGTGTCGCGTCGGCATTGCGGCCGCCGCAACTACTCGTCGATTTCTCCACGATCGAAGTCGACAAGGGACGTGCTTTCGCGGCGAAGTTGCGCGAGATGTGCGGCTGCGGCTGGATCGACGCGCCGGTTTCCGGAGGACCGCCTGCCTGTGCCGCCGGAACGCTGACGGTGATGGCCGGCGGCGATGCTGCCGATATCGAACGCGTGCGACCGTTGCTGGCGGACGTTGCCGGCCGATTCACGCCGATGGGCGCCTCGGGCGCCGGCTTGGCCGCCAAGATGATCAATCAGCTGATCGTCGGCTGCTCCTTCGCCGTGCTTGCCGAAGCGGTCGGACTCGCCGAAGCCGCGGGCATCGATGCGGCGCGCATGCCCGAGTGCCTTGCCGGTGGCTACGCGGACAGCTCGATGTTGCAGAAGGTCTATCCGCGCATTGTCGAACGCGATTTCGCCCCGCAGGGCTACGCGCGCCAGCTGCTCAAGGACCTGGAAATGCTGAACGGGTTCGCCGGCTCTTTGAAGTCGCCCTTGCCGATGGCCGGTCAGGCACTGTCGCTTTATCGCATGCTCGTTCATCTCGGCTATGCGGAGTTGGATACAGCCGCGGTATTCAAGCTCTACGAACGCAC
>DATKUQ010000410.1:0-3704 GCA_035530495.1 Burkholderiales bacterium | reverse complement strand
CTTCACGATGCCGAGATCCAGCAAGCTGCGCGCGGCGGCGACGATGCTTTCCTCGGCCGGGCGCGGCACCCAACCGAGCACCGTGCGCGCGTGGCTCGCATCCATGTTGTACACCCTGCCCAGCCCGCCGACGGCCTGCTTCACCGCCGGGTCGAACAGAGCAGAAAATCTGACGAGAAAATCCGGCAGTCGGCGCGTGGGCACCTTGCGTGCTTCCGCACCGAGGCGCTGCTTCAGAATATGCGCGATGTCGATCATCTTGAGGAAAGGGCCCGAGCACACGAAGCGCTCACCGGCCATTCCGGGCGCGTTCATCGCGCGAACGTGCAGGTCGGCGACGTCACGCACGTCGACAATGCCGAAGCCGAGGTCGGGACAGCCGGGAAGCGATCCTTGAAGCAGCTTCCTGACCAGTTCGATCGACGTCGAAGTGTCGCTGCTCCAGACGGGGCCGAGGACGGCGCTCGGATTCACGGTGCAGAACTCGATCCCGCCCCCTTCCGCGGCTACCCAGTCGCGTGCCGCACGCTCGGCAAGCGTCTTGGATTGGACATAGGCAGTGGCGTCCGGGTGGTTGACGTCGGTCCAGTCCGCTTCGGTGAAGGTGCGTTCGGCCCGGCCGTGTCCATAGGCGATGGCGGCCACCGATGAGGTCATCACGAAGCGCTTGACCCCTGCCGCCCCGGCTGCGCGCAGTGCCCGCAGCGCGCCTTCGCGGGCCGGCACGATCAGTTCCTGTGCGTCCTTGACCGCAGCGGCGGGGAAGGGTGACGCGACATGCGCGACGTGGCTGCACCCTGCCATCGCTTCTGCCCAGCCCGAGTCGCTGTTCAGGTCGGCGGCAAAAAACTTCAGCCTGGCGTTGTCGACGGCCAGCAGCTTCCTGACGGCCTCCTCCCGGGCGAGGCTGCGAATGGTCGCGTGGACCGTCCAACCTTCGGCCGCCAGTTGCCGGATGAGAAATCCGGCGATATAGCCGCTGCCGCCCGAAACGAGTGCCGTGCCTGCCATGGTGTTTCTCCTTGAAATTCGTCTCTGACGCGTTTGGTTCACAGGCGCCGCCTAGCCGGCGCCGATTCTAAGCACCATGCGGAACTTCGCCTTGCCTTGTTTCATGCGCTCATAGGCTGCGCCGGCCTGCGCTAGTGGCATGACCTCGATCTTCGGCCGCACGTCGGCAAGCACGCTGAAATCCAGCGTCTTCTCCGACTCGATCGGCGATCCGGTGATGGTGCCTTCGACCATTCTTTTTCCCGCAACCAGCCGTCCCGGCGGGATGGAGATCGGATCGCGCCCGCTGCCGGCGACCAGCAGCTTGCCGCGCGGCGCGAGGCCTGCGAACAAGGCGGAAACCGCGGGGCTGTGCGTGGTCGTAGTCAGAATGAGTTGGGCGCCGCCCATGGACTGCAGGACTTTCGCGGCATCTTCCGCGGTGGAATCGATATAGCGGTGCGCGCCGAGCGCCCTCGCGTGTTCGGCTTTTTCAGTTCCGCGCGCGATCGCGACCACCCTGAAGCCCATCTTGCGCGCGTATTGCACGGCCAGATGTCCAAGTCCGCCGATGCCGAGCACCGCGACCAGGTCGCCGGCGCGCGCATCCGATTTTCTGAGCGCGTTGAAAGTCGTGAGCCCGGCGCACAGCAAGGGAGCGGCGTCGACGGCATCCAACTCATCGGGGATCGCGACGAGTCCGCTCGCACGGGCGAGCATCATTTCGGCATAGCCACCGTCCTGGGTCACGCCGACAACAGGCTGGTTTTCGCACAGGACGAATTCGCCCGAGCGGCATTGGCTGCATTCACCGCAGTGACCGCCGAGGCGGCCGACGCCGACGCGCTGCCCGACACGCCAGCCGGCGACGCCGGCACCGAGCGCCGCGATCCGGCCCGCGACTTCATGGCCCGGGACCCTGGGAAGCACGAGACTCGGCGCTGTCGCTTCGACGGTGCCGGCATCCGCGGCACAAATCCCGCAGGCTTCGATCCCGATCAAAACCTGGCCCGGAGCCGGGTCGCGTGTTTCCATGCTCACCAGCTCGAGCACGCCGGCACGGCTGACCTGCATGGCTTTGTAGGTTTTCATGATTCCTCCGAGCGCGCCGGCCAGAATAGCCTCAAGCGGGCGGGCTCGTATTGTAAGCCGTGGCGCGCAGCATGAGGATTGCGCCGCCGGGGCCGTTCGGAATTTGTGGTTGGATCGACTTGAGCGTCAAAGGGCTAGTGTTAAAGGGGAGAGAATTCCGCTTCCGTGCCCCACTTACCGGTACAGCCAATCACAGTACGCGCCTGCAAGTCTGAAAGAATTCGTCTGACCTGTTTTGTTCGACGAAACGGCTAGCTTGTTTCCCTAAACTCGTGCGTGCGCGCCATAACTGGCTTGCATGGCGTTCTCGGCTCTTTCTTGAGAAGCGAAAAGGAACCGGGGTGAAAGGCAGCTTTGTGCCAAGCCCATCAGACCGAGTTGGTTAAGGGTTGTATGACGCCTGCCCACTCCGCAGCGTCACCTCCGTGCCAGGGCAGGCGTCATACAACCCTTAACCGTTGCAGCCATTGAAGATCCCAGAAAGCAGACTGCTGTTCATCTACTTTGCGGACATCCGTCGAGGAGCGGCAGACCGTACTGACTGTTGCTTACGCATGGCGGGCCGTCAGGGGTTTTCGCCTTTGCGTGAGACGGAGCGCTGGCTGGCATCCTTTGGCAAGCGCTGAGGATTGCCAAGGAGCTCGACCAGCCGTGTCTCGCATTCGGAAAACGAGTACCCGCGCCGCTGCGAGATCATGAAGGTGAGGGGGCGCATGTGCCATGCGCGCCGTTGGAGTTCGACGAGTGTTCCATTCGCGAGGTCTTCCGCAACCATATGACGCGGCATGTGCCCCCAGCACAAGCTTCCCCTGAGCAGATCGTGCTTCGCGCCCAGGTCATTCACCCGCCACTGGCGTTCGCCGGCGACCCCTTGTCGTGTCTTTTGTGCATCGGGCTGATTGTCGGTTACGACGAGCTGGATGTGCCGGCCAAATTCCTCCCGCGGGATCGGCCCCGCGATTGCGGCCAGCGGATGCGATGGCGCACAGACGGTCACCATTTGCGCGTCACATAAATGCTGCCTTTCTATGGTACCCGGGCTCAGCTCCGGCACGTCCGTGATCGTCACCGCCAATGCGCACGTGCCTTCGAGAACCAAACGCTCGCCGCCCTGCATGGTCGTTATGCGCAGATTGATTGCAACCGTTGGAAAGTCCGCCTGCAAGCTGCGCAGGCATTCAATCAGGTGCGCGCGCGGAAAATAGGTATCCACGGCAATCGAGACTTGTGGTACCCCGGCTTCAGCAATGGAAACCGCGCGCGTCTTCATTTCCTCGGTGCGTGCGATCACCGCACGAGCATCAGGCAAGAGGCTGCGGCCCGCGGCCGTAAGCGTCGCTTTGCGCGTGTTGCGCTCAAACAGCTCCACATCAAAGGCACTCTCGAGTGCCTTGATCGCGTGACTGATCGCCGACTGTGCACGCCTCAGCTCCCGTGCAGCCCCGGAAAAGCTTCCTTGGTCACACACGGCAACGAAGGCCCGAAGTTGATTGATGGTGACGTTATCGAGCATAACTATCTAAAGAGTAGATGATATTTATATATATTTCGTCAATTGTCTTCATGAGTCAAGAACCCCAGAATCATGGCTGTACTGAACAGGAGAATTGTCATGAGCTATG
>DATKUQ010000409.1:0-6818 GCA_035530495.1 Burkholderiales bacterium | reverse complement strand
TAGAGCGTTGGCAGCACTGCAGCGAGCGTCAGCGTTAACGCGGCCCAAGATGCCCAGGCTTCATTGCGGCTTAGCGGCAGGAGCAACCACAATAGTGCAAGCCCATATGTGTTAAAGCCACCGCCGAGGATTCTGAGCATGCCGAGAATGACGGTTTGAAGGCCAGGCGTAAGTTCGGACCAAGGCTGGCCAGCGACAGTGGCATGGTAGGGCATGAATGTCTTTGTAAATAGATAGCGGATGCCAAAAGCAATGGACAGAAGTGCCGCCATCGATATGAGACTCAGCTGGAGGATGGCCATCAAAAATTCCTTGAGGTGGCTAAGGTTCAATGAACAGCCGGATAACATCGAGCCTCAGTGTACTCGCGTCGGAAAGAGTGGGCAAAATCAAAGCCTTCGGGCGACCCGGAAAAGGTGCAGTCCACGTGATTTGGTTTTCTGAAGGATAAGTGTCTGATCCAACAGAGGCTGAAACCTTGCGTCCGCAAAAACTTTAGCCGCCAGTGGTACCCATTATCCAAGTCCGCACGCCGGTCCAGGTGCAAGCTCGCCCCGACCGCGGTATCATTACCGACCAACACCGACACCCATAGGTAGTAGCGGAAGGCTTTATGGCAACCAAATCTAGGGCTTACAACGCCGAGGACATCGAGATCCTGGAGGATCTGTCGCCGATCCTGCACCGGCCGGGGATGTATACCGACCCGTCCAACCCGAACCACGCTCTGGTGGAGGTGATCGACAATTCCTCGGACGAGGGCCTGGCCGGCTTCGCGAAGAATATTTCCGTGGTGCTGTACGAAGACGGCTCGGCCGAGGTCGCCGACGACGGCCGCGGCATCCCGGTCGACATCCATCCGAAGAAGAAAGTGCCCGCGGTGCAGGTGATTTTCACGACGCTGCATTCGGGCGGGAAGTTCAGGAAGACCGACGCGGATGCGGCCTATCGCATCGCGGGCGGTCTGCACGGCGTCGGTATCTGCGTCACCAACGCGCTCGCGACCCGGCTCGAAGTCGAGGTCAGGCGCGACGGCGCCGCCCACCGGCTGGTGTTCGCCGACAACGGCAAGGTGAAGGAGCCGCTGAAGAAAATCGGCGCCGCCGCCCCGCGCGAGAGCGGCACGCGCATTCGCTTCTGGCCCGACCCGAAGTATTTCGATTCGCCCAAGATCGTGGTCGCCGACATCGCTGCGCTGCTGCGCGCGAAGGCGATGCTGCTGCCGGGGGTGCGCTTCACGCTCGGCATCGAAAAGAACGGCAAGATCGAGCAGAGCGAGTGGCACTTTCCCGAGGGCATCAAGGGCTACTTCGCCAGCGCAGTGGCGGGCCTGGAGCCGGTGGCCGAGACTTTCTTCGGCGAGCGCTACGTCGCCGCGCAATCGGAGTCGGACAGCTTTGCCGAGGGCGAGGGCGCGCTGTGGGCGATCGCCTGGACGCCCGAGGGCGAGGTAGTGGCCGAATCCTACGTCAACATGATCCCGACGCGCCACGGCGGCACGCACGTCGCCGGCCTGCGCGAAGGCGTGTATAACGCGATCCGCAATTTTATCGACCTGCACGCCATGGGCCAGCGCGGCATCAAGATCGTCCCCGAGGACGTGTGGTCGCGCGCCTCCTACGTGCTGTCGGTGAAAATGCTCGATCCGCAATTCAAGGGGCAGGTGAAGAACGAGCTGATCTCGCGCGACGGGGTCAAGCTCACCGCGCAGATGGTGCGCGACCCGTTCGAGCTCTGGCTCAACCGGCACGTGGACGAGGGCAAGCGCATCGCCGAGCTGGTGATGCGCCAGGCGATGACGCGCACGCGCGCGGCGCAGAAAGTCGAGCGGCGCAAGAGCTCGGGCGTGGCGGTGCTCCCGGGCAAGCTCACCGACTGCGCCTCCGACGACCCGGAGCGCAACGAACTGTTCATCGTCGAGGGTGACTCCGCCGGCGGTTCGGCCAAGCAGGCCCGCGACAAGGAGTTCCAGGCGGTGCTGCCCCTGAAAGGCAAGCCCAAGAACACCTGGCAGGATTCGCCAGACACGCTGTACTCGAACAAGGAAATCGAGGCGATCGCGCTCGCGATCGGCATCGACCATCACGCGCGCGGCGGGGCGGTGGACATGTCGCGGCTGCGCTACAAGAAGATCATCATCATGGCCGATGCCGACGTCGACGGCGCGCACATCCAGGTGCTGCTCTTGACCCTGTTTTTCCGCCATTTCTCGCGGCTGATCGAAACGGGCTGCGTCTACGTGGCGCAGCCGCCGCTGTTCCGCATCGACGTGCCTTCGATGGGCAAGGGCAAGCCCGCGCGCAAGCTCTATGCGCTGGACAAGCAGGAACTCGCGGCGATCGAGGCCAAGCTGCAGGACGAGGGCATGGAAGAGGGAAAATGGGCGGTGAGCCGCTTCAAGGGCTTGGGCGAAATGAGCCCGGAGCAGCTGTGGGAGACCACGCTCAACCCGGACACGCGGCGCATGCTGCCGGTGCAGGTCGAAGATGTGGCGCTGGAGGCCGACCGCATCGTGTTCAACATGATGATGGGCAAGGAGAACGCATCGCAGCGGCGCGAATGGATGGAGACTTACGGTAATCTCGTCGATGCGGATATTTCGTGACGCTACGTGAATATGTCATTCCGAATCCCCCTCCGGGGATAAACTTCGCGAGGAACCTGCTTTTGAAAAGGAAGAAAAGCAGATTCCTCGGCCCTTGGCCTCGGAATGACAGGTACTGACGGATGTTTGAAAAAATTGGCTGCAGGATAGAGTGCAATGGGTAATCAGAACGATTTGTTTGAAGGCCTGGCGATGACCGCGGCCGAAGACGCCTTGAAGCCGGCGGCGGGCGTGAGTGCCGCGCCGGCGAGCGGCGCCGGCGAAGACAGCGGCAAGGTCAGTGACGGCGTTGGCGCCACTCCTCCGGCCGCGAAGGGCGGCGGTTCGGGCGGCGGCGGCAAGGAGCCGCCGGATTTCGCGCCGCTCGCGGGCGAATTCGGCGACACGCTGCCGCTCGCGAAATACGCGGCGCTGCAATACCTCCAGTATGCGGTGAGCACGGTCAAGGACCGCGCGCTGCCGCGCGTCGCCGACGGGCAGAAGCCGGTGCAGGCGCGCATCCTCTACGCCATGTGGGAAATGAACGGCCGCGCCGGCACGCCGCGCAAGAAATCCGCGCGCGTGGTCGGCGACGTGCTGGGCAAATTCCATCCGCACGGCGACGCCTCGGTGTACGACGCGATGGTGCGCATCGCGCAGGACTTCAGCCTGCGCTATCCGCTGGTCGATGGCGAGGGCAATTTCGGTTCGCGCGACGGCGACGAGCCGGCGGCGATGCGCTACACCGAGGCGCGCCTGACCAAGTTCGCCGAGGTACTGCTCGCGGAACTGGACAGCGGCACCGTGGATTTCGCGCCGAATTACGACGGCAGCATGGTCGAGCCGCAGCTGCTGCCGGCGCGGCTGCCGGTGGTGCTGCTGAACGGCGCGTCGGGCATCGCCGTGGGCATGGCGACCGAGATTCCGAGCCATAATCTGACCGAAGTCGCGAATGCCGCGATCGCGCTGATCCGCGATCCGGAATTGACGCTGGCCGGCGTGATGAAATACATCAAGGGCCCGGACTTCCCCGGTGGCGGGCAAATCATCACGCCGCGCGCGGAGATGCGCGAGGCCTACGCCAACGGGCGCGGCTCGGTGCGCGTGCGCGCGCGCTGGAGCATAGAACGGCTCGCGCGCGGGCAATGGCAGGTGGTAGTGCACGAATTGCCGCCGGGCGCTTCCTCGCGCAAAGTGCTGGAGGAAATCGAGGCGATCACCAACCCGCAGCCGCGCTCGGGCAAGAAATCGCTCACGCCCGAGCAGCAGCGCGAAAAGCAGCTGATGCTGTCGATGCTCGACCGCGCGCGCGACGAGTCCGACCGCACGCACCCGGTGCGCCTGGTGTTCGAGCCCAAGTCCTCGCGCCAGGACGAAAACGAGTTCATCAACCTCATGCTGGCGAAAACCAGCCTGGAGACCAACGCCTCGATCAACCTGGTGATGGTCGGCCTGGACGGGCGGCCCACGGGCAAGAACCTGAAGAACATCCTCGCCGAATGGCTGGAATTCCGCTTCGCCACGGTGACGCGGCGCTCGAGATTCCGCCTGGACAAGGTGCTCGACCGCATCCACGTGCTCGAAGGGCGCCTGCTGGTGCTGCTCAACGTGGACAAGGTGATCAAGCTGATCCGCAATTCGGACGATCCCAAGCCCGACCTGATGCGCGCGTTCAAGCTCACCGAGCGCCAGGCCGAGGACATCCTGGAAATGCGCCTGCGCCAGTTGGCCAAGCTCGAGCACATCAAGCTGGAAAAGGAACTCGAGGGCTTGAGCAAAGAGCAGAAGGGCCTGGAGAAAGTGCTCGGCAGCCGCAAGACGCTGGAAGCGCTGGTGATCGAGGAAATCGAGGCCGACGTCAAGGCCTTCGGCGACAAGCGCCGCACGGTGATCGAGGAATCGGAAAAAGCGGTGCTCGAGACGCCGGTGCTGGACGAGCCGGTGACGGTGATTTTCTCGAAGAACGGCTGGGTGCGCGCGCGCCAGGGCCACGGCGTCGATGCGGCCACGCTCTCGTTCAAAGAGGGCGACAGCCTTGCCGCGCTTATACCGTGTCGCACCGTGGATCCGGTGATTTTCCTCGATTCGGGAGGTCGCGCCTACAGCGTCGATGCGGCGGGCCTGCCCAGCGCGCGCGGCGACGGTGTGCCGGCTTCGTCTCTGGTGGAAGTGCAGAACGGGGCCAAGATCATGCATTGCGTTGCGGGCAAGGCCGATACCAAGGTGCTGGTCGCCTCCAGCGGCGGCTACGGTTTTCTGTGCAGCATCGGCGACATGGTTTCGAACCGACGCGCCGGGCGCGAATTCATGAGCGTCGAGGCAGGAGAGACGCCGCTGGCGCCCTGCGTATACGACGAAGCAGCAGGGAACCATGTGATTGCGCTGTCGGGCGAGGGCCGGCTACTCGCCTTCGACATTGCCGAGTTGCGCGTCATGTCCAAGGGGCGCGGCGTGATCCTCATGGGCCTGGAAAAGGGCGAGAAACTGCTCGCCGCCGCGGTGGCGCGGCTGATATCGGTCACGGTCAGCGGCATTGGCCGCGGCGGCAAGGAAAAGGCGCTGGAGATCAAGGGCGAAAAGCTGCGCCACCATGTGGGCCACCGGGCGCGCATGGGACGAGTGCTGCCGGAGAAACTCAAGCCGCCGAAAAGCCTCTCGGTTCCGCCCAAGCTTCAGCTGGACGGCAAATAGCCCGAATGATTCTGCTGCGATGCGGTAAAATTGCGCTTTTTTAGGCCGAACGGCTCGCAGCATTATGGCTCTGATAGTCCAGAAATTCGGCGGTACCTCCGTGGGCTCTGCCGAACGCATCAAGAACGTCGCCAAGCGTGTCGCCCGCTGGAAAGCGCAGGGGCACCAGCTGGTGGTGGTTCCCTCCGCCATGTCGGGGGAAACCAACCGGCTGATCGCGCTGGCCAAGGAAATCTCGCCCCAGCCCGATCCGCGCGAACTCGATGTGGTCGCCTCCACCGGCGAGCAGGTCACCATCGGCCTGTTGTCGATGGCGCTGATGGAGCTGGGCGTGAAAGCGAAAAGCTACACCGGCGCCCAGGTCAAAGTGGTGACCGACAGCGCGTTCACCAAGGCGCGCATCGAGCGCATCGACGAGAACCGCATGCGCGCCGATCTCGACGCCGGCTTCGTGGTCGTGGTCGCCGGCTTCCAGGGCGTGGACGCAGCCGGCAACATCACCACGCTGGGACGCGGCGGCTCCGACACCTCGGCGGTGGCGCTGGCGGCGGCGCTCAAGGCCGACGAATGCCAGATCTACACTGACGTGGACGGGGTCTACACCACCGACCCGCGCATCGTGCCCGAGGCGCGGCGCCTGGACACCGTCACCTTCGAGGAAATGCTCGAAATGGCGAGCCAGGGCTCCAAAGTGCTGCAGATCCGCTCGGTGGAGTTTGCCGGAAAATACAAAGTGAAGCTGCGCGTGCTGTCCTCCTTCGAAGAGAAGGAAGGCCCGGGCACGCTGATTACGTTTGAGGAAGACGAGAAAATGGAAAAAGCCATCATTTCCGGCATCGCATTCAGCCGCGACGAAGCCAAGATAACCGTCATGGGCGTGCCCGACCGCCCTGGCATCGCCTACCAGATTCTCGGCCCGGTAGGCGAGGCGAACATCGACGTCGACATGATCATCCAGAACGCCAGCGTCGACAACATGACCGACTTCTCCTTCACCGTGCCGCGCACCGATTACGCCAAGGCGATGGACGTGCTGAACAAGCAGGTGAAGGAGCACATCAAGGCGAGCGACATCCGCGGCGATGCCAAAGTGTGCAAGGTTTCCCTGGTGGGCGTAGGCATGCGCACGCACGCCGGCGTCGCGGGCAAGATGTTCCGCACGCTCGCAGAGGAGGGCATCAACATCCAGATGATCTCTACGTCCGAAATCAAGATCGCCGTGGTGGTCGACGAGAAATACATGGAGCTTGCAGTTCGGGCGCTGCACAAGGCGTTCGACCTGGACCAGCCGCAATAATCCTGCCGGTTCTTCAACGTCGGCGGACGCGCATGCTATAGTTTCACCCGATCCGGAGAGGTGGCCGAGTGGTCGAAGGCGCGCCCCTGCTAAGGGCGTATATGGCTTAACACCGTATCGAGGGTTCGAATCCCTCCCTCTCCGCCAACAATTTGTATAAAATTGAAATAGCTAAAGTTTTTCCTATTTCAATCAGTTAAAAGTCCCTAGTGATACACCGGAGCGATACACCGTGACATTAGGAGA
>DATKUQ010000408.1:0-2243 GCA_035530495.1 Burkholderiales bacterium | reverse complement strand
CGCCCGTTCCAGAGCGGCACGTCCGAATGTGCTATGAGCCCCGAGTATGCTAATCGTCGCCTCGACCGAGTCCATGCCGCCCCGGTTGGTCCACATTTCATAGCGCCAGATCAGCAGGCCCGCGCACGTCAGCGCGGCCAGAACCGCCAGCGTCCACGCGGCATAGGACATGCCGCGCGCCAACGCATAGGTACCATTCCTCTCCGTCATTTCGCTCCTCCCGGTAACGCGGGCCACCCTACGGGGCGTCCTGCTCGACCTGAACTACGGCTTCGATCATGCCGTCTAACACCAGTAGTTGCATGTACCGCTGCTGGCTCGCCGCGAGCGTCAGGTCCTGCGCCGCAATCATCCCGAAGAGCCGGTTGACCGTCGCCCGCTCCGGCAAATCTATTATCTCGTTGATATATCCGCCGAGCTGCATGTCGAGGTCGTCCTCGGGCTCCGCGGCTATCGCCGCACGCAGCCGCAGCAGTGGTTCACGAACGGCGCTCAACTCGGCCTGGGATATGTCGCCGGACTGCCACATGAGGTAGACCACGCGGGCGGCCAGGGTTGATTTGCGCAGGCCCTCGGTCTCGGTCGGCCGGCTGGCGAACACACCGGCGATGATGCCGAGACAGGCAAGCACGCCGAAAACATAGATAAAACGTCGCATGGCCTATCCCCCTAACAGTTGCGCCGGCGTCGTCTCGAGCGCCGCGGCGATCCGCCGGAGCGTGTCCAGGTTCATCGGGCGGAGCCCGCGCTCGATTTTGGAAATATATGACTGGTCGGTGCCGGAGCGCGCGCCCAGCTCGGCCTGGTGCAGCTTCAGGCGCAGGCGGGCCGCGCGGATGGCGGCGCCGAGGCGCTCTTGATCAGCGGCGGTCATGCCTTCACCAGGCCGAGCAGGTAGGTCGCGCCCTCGCCCCGTCCGTTGCGCGCAATACAGGTTACGCCAAACTCGGCAGCCTTAAATTTGGCCATGAGCATCACGGCCTCAGCCTCGTTGTCGAAAGTCCCGCTGCCGACTGGTGTAAGGTCTTTCGAGTCCTTGCAAGGCATAAACGCCTCGACCTCGAAACTGACTGCCTTCATCCGGTTGACTCGCATTTCTCGCTCCTCCTTTGCGGCTGTGCCGCCTGTTATAGTCTGCCTGATGCCTCATTGCCATATGTATATTATCGCCTATAGATACACCGGAGTACAGGGAATAATCGCCGGAATCGCAAATATATGGCAGCCGTAACGATAGGCCGTGTCTACGGTTAGGGCAGGGGCTCTAAAATAGCGAAAATAGTTGCGGCCCGCGTGGGCGAAAAAGCCCCCGCGCGTTGCGTGCAGTCGGTCAGGCTGCGCGCGCGGGGGCTGGCGGTGGGGGGCGGCGGGGGTCAGTCGCCGCCCGCGGGGTTGGATATCTACCTCCTTTTGCCGCTTGGCTTCTTAGCCTCTTCCAGCACGGCGATGCGATCCGCAAGCCGCCCGATTGCCGCGATATCGACGAACTCTTCGATAATCAACGCGCGCGCCAGAGAGAGCGACGCGCAGTACGGGCATAGCGTGTGGGGGGTTCTTTCCCACAAACCTAATATCTCCTCACGCTTGTATAGCAGGTGCGGTTTTGCCTCCTCTGCGGTAAGTTTCGCAAAACAGCGCGGGCAGTAGCGCCATGTCACGCGCGGGACGTTCCCCATCCCACGCGCGATATGGTTGGCAATCGCGGCGCGTTGCTTTATGCGCCGCCCGCGAACGCGCTTCCGTGTGAACGGGACACTCAGCACTGCCATAAGCAGCACGACAAGGATTACCAGTACAATGAACGCTCCCATTACAGACTCCCTCCTATTCCTGCGTCACCTTTGGCCGCCCTTCCTTTCTTCTTCGGCCTCCGCATTGCGGTGTCTTCGAGGGCCGAAAGCCGGTTCCAGACGCCCTTAAACTGGTCATATATCTCGTCCGCGTTGATGAAGTTTTCCGTAATCAACTCGTTATTGGGGAATCGCGTGAGGCACGTAGGGCAGACGATAACAAAGTCGAGGTTCACTATGCGGACGGTGGTATCCTCTTTGGCGAGTCCGGCCAAGCACCGCGGGCAATAGTATCGTTCCCTCCTGGGGTATTTCCCCATGCCGCTTGCGATATAGTTGGCCATATTGATGCCGCGGCGTATAGCGTCTTTCCGTGCGGCCTCGCACGCGGCGACCTTCGCCTTGCGCCTCCACTTCCAGCAGCCCGCACCAGCGATGATTCCCCATGCACAG
>DATKUQ010000407.1:0-5196 GCA_035530495.1 Burkholderiales bacterium | reverse complement strand
ACGTCGAAGTCGACAAGACCCGCATGGCCGCGCGCGCGATCGGCGCGATCGCATTGGGCATCGCCAGCCCGGTGCTTGCGCTGATCCCTTTGATCGACGCGGGGCCGGGGAAAGACAGCGATTGCCGGCGACTCGTCCGCGATGCGCGCGCCGTGCCGCATGCCAAGAGCAAAAGGCCAGGCCCTCAGCCATGAGCGTGAGGTTTGCGGCAGTTCCGTGCGCCAGCGCACACAGGATAAATATTTCCGGACCTTCGCCGGTCGCCGGCCGGGCAGCCGCGGTGCAAAGCCGCGTATGGGCCGGCTTATGCGCGCCAGCGAACGGAGCGGCGCGCGGATAGGGCGTATTGTCGAATTGCAATTCCGTCTGGCCGCAAATCTATTCCGATGGGCGGTTTCGTCAAATTATCCAATGGAGATCTCATGAAGTATTCGATAGTGTTTTCCGCAGTGGTGATGGCCCTGGCGCTGAGTGCGTGCGACAAACCGACGGTGGTGACTCCTGCGGCGGTAGTTACAGTCCCCGTACCGGGACCGGCCGGCCCGACCGGCGACACGGGCGCGACCGGATCGACCGGTGCGACCGGAGCCGCCGGCTACACGGGCGCGACCGGGGCGACCGGAACCGTCGGCGACACGGGCGCGACCGGGAAGACCGGCGCTACCGGGGAGCATGGCAAGACCGGCGGCGACACCGTGGTAGTCATACCGGCAGCCAAGGACTAGGCCTGTCCGTGCTTTTCCGCGTTGGCGGCAGCAGTGCGACCCAGGCTGCTGCCGCAAATGTCTATTTGCGTCCGACGGCGACCAGCAAAAATACGCCGAGCGCGATCGCCCCGGCGCTGAGAACCAGCGGGACATTTACATCGTGCTTCTCCTCGACCTTGAGCTCTATCGGCCCCAGCTTCATGCCGGTGGTTTCCTTGGTGTAGCTGAAGCCGCCGTATGCGAGGCCGAGGCTCCCGGCTACGATCAGGATGATGCCTATGATTCTTGTGAGATTCATTTGTGTCTGCCTCCGAAAAATTGGGAAACCTAAACCGGACTAGCCGGAACCAAGCAAAGTGCCTTCGGCGGGGGAAAAGCCTTATCCCACGAACAAGGGGGGATGCATCCCCCCTTGTCCCCCAAGGGGACTTCCTTCGGGGCGTTGATCCCCCCGCGCACGCGTCCTGGCCATTTATCAAAATCTTTGCCATTTGCGTCAACTCTTGACTGATAAGAGATTAAAGGCCATTTCGGTAATTCCGAAATGGCCTTTTAGTTCTTCACGCGCAAGCCGCGCGCCGCCTCGGCGCAAAAGGCTGAAAGCTCTTCGAGTACAGTCTGCACCGCGCGATTGGCCGCAATCACTCCGCCATAGGGGCCTTCGCTCGTGGCGGGAACGACAGCATCGAATTCGCGCCAGGCAAGCACGCGGCGTGTCTTCTCGTCGACGAGATAGGCGCGCAACGTGAAACGCACGCTGCTTGGCCGGTTTAGGAACTCCTGCTGCAGCCGTATGATCTCGGTATCGAGCCGCAGGTCTGCGCTCGCGGAACTCGGTGAAAGCAGCACCGCGCGGAATGCCCCGGTGTTCTCCAGCGCTGCGACCAGGAGCGGCGCGAGCATGCGCGCCGGTGTGTCCACCCACTCGTTGTGCGCGAAATATTCGAGCTTGTGGGCCTCCCGCACATAGATGATGTGCGGGCTGTCGAAGCCCGCGGCCGCGCTGGTCGGATTGACCATCAGCGTCGGCGCCTCCGACAGCCGCGTCGGAACAAGGCCTAGGGGCGCACCTTCGAGCGCATAGAAAGCCGTGGACGGCATCGTCGCCGGGTGCAGCGTGGCGCATGCGGCCAGCGCCAGGACGGACAGGCCCGCGGCAACGAGCCGGAATAAGCGCACGCAAGCTATTTTGTTCATCGTATTCATCGTGCCGCTCCGGCTTCTCCGGGCCCTTCCGGGACCGGCTTGCGCCCAAAAAGCAGGCCGCGCGGGTCGCGCTGGGTCTGTTCGCTCAGGCGGCGCAGCGAACTCGCCAGAACGCTCAGCTGACCGATCAGACGGTCCAGTTGCGGCAGCGTTTCGGAGCTAAAGCGCCTTACGCCGGCGCCGACCGAGTCGACCGTCTTGCCCGCGCCGGCGCTGGCCCGGGCGACCGCGTTCCCCATTTTCTCGACTGCGTCGGCACTGCGTCCGATGCGCTCGATCACGGGTCCGATCTGCGCCGATGCGCGTGAGCTGTTTTCCAAGGTGCGGCCGGCATTGTCTATGCCCGCGTCGATAGTGTCCTTGCGCGCGGCGATCGTATGCGCCACGGTGGCGATGTCGGCGAGCGCGCTGGTAAACGCCGCGCGATTCTGGTCGCTGAGAATGGCATTGATGTTGCTCGAGGTGCTGTCCAGTTTGGCCAGCACGCTGGTGAGCACGTTCTCCAGTCGCGCGCTGAGCGAGGGCTTGGTGCGGATCACCGGATAGCGGCTCCCCGCAGTAGCGCGCAGCCGCGGGGCATCCCGTGCACCGCCGCTGAGTTCGACATAGGCGATGCCCGTCAGGCCCTGCGTTTTCAGAACTGCCACGGTGTCCTCCTTGATGGGGGTGCCGCGCTCGATGGCGAAGAGCAGGTTCACTCGTGCCGGGTTGCCCGGATCGAGCTGGATATCCCGCACCTTGCCCACATCGACGCCGTTGTATTTGACCGGCGCATTGAGGTTGAGGCCGGCCACCGATTCATCCTCGATCGCGCGAAACAGCTCGTATTGCTTCTGCCAGGCGCCGCCCGAAGCGAGCCAGAGCGCGCCGGCGATCAGCACCGCGCCGAGCGCCAGCACGAACAGCCCCACAATGGGATAGTTCACTTTGGTTTCGATGGCCGTTTCTCGCTTTTCGCGTCGGTTTGCGCATCCGCCTGCCGCGCTTCCTGTTGCTGTGCGCCCCGCCCGCGCGGGCCGTCGAAGAATTGGCGGATGCCGGGATGGTCCATGCGCGAGAGCTCGGCCATCGAGCCGATGCCTTGCACCTTGCCCTCGCCGAGCACGGCGACGCGGTCGGCCACCTGCCACAGCAGGTCGAGGTCGTGCGTGATCATGACTATGGTGAGGCCGAACAGGTCGCGCAGCTCGCGCACCAGCTGGTCGACGCCGCCGGCGCTTTCCGGGTCGAGGCCCGCGGTCGGTTCGTCGAGAAACAGCAGCTCCGGGTCGAGTGCCAGCGCGCGCGCGAGCGACGCCCGCTTCATCATGCCGCCGCTGAGTTCGGACGGGTACTGTGCGCCGACCCCGGGCGCAAGACCGGTCATGGCGAGCTTGGCCGCCGCGATCTCGTCGATCAAGGCATCCTCGAGCTCGGTGTGTTCGCGCAGGGGCAGGCCGACATTTTCAGTCACCGTAAGCGAGCCGAACAGGCCGCCATGCTGGAACATCACACCCCAGCGCTGGCGCAGCTCGAGCGCTCCGTCTTTGCCGAGATCCTGCAGGTCGACGCCGAGCACGCGGATGGAGCCCGAGTCCGGGCGCTGCAGCAGGATCATTTCGCGCAGCAGCGTCGATTTGCCGGAGCCGCTGCCGCCGACCAACGCAAAAATCTCGCCGCGGCGCACTTCGAGATCCAAAGCGGAATGCACCACATGGTCGCCGAAGCGCGTCGATACCTGGCTGATCTCGATGACCGCGTCGTCGTGGTGTGCGGTGTCGTGGTCCGCCGCGAGCGCATGCACCTGGCTTTGCATGTCAGAGGTCCAGCGCGCTGAAGGCGACCGAGAACAGGGCGTCGGCGACGATGACGAGGAAAATCGACTGGACCACGCTGCGTGTGGTCTGGCGGCCGACGCCGTCGGCGCCGCCTTTTGTGCGAAAGCCCTGGAAGCAGCCGACCACGGCGATAATGGCCGCGAACACCGGCGCCTTGCAGATGCCGATCAGATAGGACGTCATGCTGACCGCCTTGACGAAGCGGTCGAGAAATTCGCCGAAGCCGACGCCTAACTGCGCGCGCGCCATGATCATGCCGCCGAACACGCCGAGCACGTCCGCGAACGCGGTCAGCAGCGGCAGCGCGATCACCAGCGCGATGACCTTGGGCACCACCAGCAGATCCAGCGGCGCGATGCCGAGCGTGCGCATGGCGTCGATTTCCTCGGTTACGGACATGGTGCCGATCTGCGCGGCATAGGCCGAGCCGGAGCGCCCGGCGATGATGATGGCGGTGATCAGGGGCGCGAACTCGCGCAGCATGGACAGGCCGACGAGATCGGCGACGAAAATGTTGGCGCCGTATTGCCGCAACTGGCCGGCGCCCTGATAGGCGACGACGATCCCGAGCAGGAACGACAGCAGGCCGACGATCGGCAGCGCGTCGAATCCGGCGCCGCGTATGTTGTAGAGCATGGTGCGCCACCTGAATCGCGCCGGGTGCGCGATGCATCCTGCGAGCGCAGCCGCGCTTTCGCCGACGAAGCCCAGCAGCGCGACGACCTGCTCGAATGCGGCTGCGGCGCTCCGGCCCACGCCGTCAAGTGCCGATCGCGGTGCGTCGGCAAGCTGGGGAATCGTACCGGTTTGCCCGGCGGCTTGCCGCCCTGCAGCTTGCAGCAGTCTGGCGAATTCCGGGCGCAAGCCGCGTAGCGTAACCTCTATGCCTTCGCCGCGCAGCCGCAGCAGCAGCTTTTGCAGCACCCAGGCGCCGGCCGTGTCCAGTGCCTCGACGCGCGCGCCGTCGGCAATCACCACCGCCTTGGAGGCGAAACGGACCGACTCAAGCTGGCGCTGGACCGCGCCGATGCCGCGGGCGGTCCACGACCCCGACAAGGCGAGGTCCTGCGGGGTCAACTGAGCGATCGCGGCGGGCGCCGCCGACATGGGTTTCATAGATGAAGCGGAGAGTAGAAGAAATGTTCCCGGCTGTATGTGCGCGGGCGCACAGAAGGCCCTGATCGAAAGGGCAAGAATGTTCGTGGGTCGTGGTTCGTGGCTCGTGGTTCGTGTTGCGCGGGCCTAAGCACGAGCCACGAGTGATCGAGCAGGGCTGCAGCGGGGCGGGATAATTTCCATGTTTTACGCACAAAGGATAACGCAATGAATATCAACCTGAGTCTTGCTCCACTGGTTTCCCTGATCGCCGGCGTGCTTATTCTGATCGCGCCCAGGCTGCTCAACTATATCGTCGCGGCATATCTGATCGTCGTCGGCGTGATCGGTTTGGTCGGCGGCGTACACCT
>DATKUQ010000406.1:0-7292 GCA_035530495.1 Burkholderiales bacterium | reverse complement strand
AGTACTTTCAGGTATAATCGCCAACTTTTGCATGCGGCACAATTTTGTAAACCGAGTTGTAAATCGAGGAACCTTTGATGAGTGACGTCAAGAAAATCAACAAGGGAAGGCGCAACCTGGTGATCGGTACTTGTGCCGCAGGCGGTGTCGCGGGCGTGGCGGCGGCCGTGCCCTTCGCCGCCAGCTGGCTGCCCTCCGAGCGCGCCAAGGCGGGCGGCGCGCCCGTCGTGGCCGACATCAGCACGCTCGAGCCGGGCCAGATCATGACGGTGGAATGGCGCTCGAAGCCGGTCTGGATCGTGCGCCGCACCAAGGCAATGCTCGACGGCCTGGCGAAGGTCGACAGCAAAGTGTCCGACCCACATTCCGACGTGCCGCAGCAGCCCGAGTACGCGAAGAACGAATACCGCTCGATCAAGCCCGACATCCTGGTGCTGGTCGGCATCTGCACCCACCTGGGTTGCTCGCCCGAGGCCGAGCCGATGGGGAACAAGGCGCAAATGGGCGCAGACTGGGAGGGGGGCTGGCTCTGCCCCTGTCATGGATCCAGATTCGATCTTGCCGGGCGCGTCTACAAAGGCTCGCCGGCGCCGATTAATCTCGAAGTGCCTAAGTACACGTATCTGTCGGATACGCGCATTCTCATCGGCGACGACACGAAAGGGGCATGACGCATGGCTGCCGCAGAAAAACCTCCGGTTACAGGTACGGGATCCGTTGTCCTGGACGGCGCGCTCACCTGGGTTGACCAGCGCTTTCCGCTGATATCGACCTGGAAGGCGCATCTCGCAGAGTACTACGCGCCGAAGAACTTCAACTTCTGGTATTACTTCGGATCCCTCGCCATGCTGGTGCTGGTGATCCAGATCGTGACCGGCATATTCCTCACCATGAACTACAAGCCGGATGCCAACCTCGCGTTCGGCTCGGTGGAATACATCATGCGCGAAGTGCCGGGCGGATGGATCATCCGCTACATGCATTCGACCGGCGCGTCGGCCTTCTTCATCTGCGTCTATCTGCACATGTTCCGCTCGGTCCTGTACGGCTCTCACCGCAAACCGCGCGAGCTGCTGTGGATCTTCGGCATGCTCATCTATCTGTGCCTCATGGCGGAGGCCTTTTTCGGCTATCTGCTGCCCTGGGGGCAGATGTCCTACTGGGGCGCGCAGGTGATCATCAATCTGTTTTCCGCGATCCCCTTCGTCGGGCCGGATATCTCGCTCTGGATCCGCGGCGACTACGTCATTTCGGACGCGACGCTCAACCGTTTCTTCGCGCTGCACGTGATCGCGATCCCGCTGGTTTTGCTGGGACTGGTGGTGGCGCACCTGCTGGCCCTGCACGAGGTGGGCTCGAATAATCCGGACGGCATCGAGATCAGCAAGCACAAGGACGCCAAGGGCATTCCGCTGGACGGCATTCCCTTTCATCCCTACTACACGGTGAAGGACATACTCGGCGTGGTCGTTTTCCTGATCGTGTTTGCGAGCATCGTGTTCTTCGCGCCGGAGATGGGCGGCTACTTCCTCGAACACAATAATTTCTTCCCGGCGAATCCGCTGCAGACCCCGCCCGAAATCGCGCCGGTATGGTATTTCACGCCCTATTATTCGATCCTGCGTTCGGTGCCGCCCTTGTTCGATTCGCAGTTCCCGGGCGTGGTGACGATGGGAACTTCGGTGATGATCCTGTTCGCCCTGCCCTGGCTCGACCGCAGCCCGGTGAAATCGATCCGCTACCGCGGTCCGTACTTCAAGCGGGCGCTGACCGCCTTCGTCTGCGTGTTTCTCCTGCTCGGTTACCTCGGCACCGAGCCGATTACGGTGTGGGGCTCGGCCGGCGCATGGCTGGGCGGCGTCCCTCGGGCGACGTTGGTGACGCGCATCTGCACGGTGATCTACTTCCTGTTCTTCATCCTGATGCCTTGGTACTCCAGGGTGGACAAGAACAAACCCGAACCGGAAAGGGTGACCCACTAATGAAGAAGCTCATTGCAACCCTGTTGTTGCCGGCGGCGGTTTTTGTCGCCTCGCCCTCGAGGGCATCGGAGGGCGGCGTGCGGCTGGACCATGCTCCGATCGATCAGACCGACGTGATCAGCCTGCAGCGCGGCGCGCGCACCTTCGTCAACTACTGTCTCAACTGCCACAGCGCCTCGCTCATGCGCTGGAACCGGCTGACGGATATTGGCCTGAACGACTCGCAGATCCAGGACGACCTGATTTTCACCGGCGCCAAGGTGGGCGATCTGATGAAAGTCTCCTTTGCCCCGAAGGACGCGAAGAAATGGTTCGGCGTCGCCCCGCCCGACCTGTCGGTGATCGCGCGCGCGCGCGGCGCCGACTGGCTCTACAGCTACCTGCGCGGGTTCTACCGGGATCCGGCCCGGCCCACAGGCTGGAACAACACCGTGTTCCAGAACGTCGGCATGCCGAATCCGCTGTGGCAACTGCAGGGTCAGCGCGTGCGCGTCGTGCAAGCGGCCAAGGGGGAAGAGGGCAAAGAAGGACACGGCGAGACGGTCAAATACGAAATGGCGGTACCCGGCAGCCTCACTCCGTTGCAGTTCGACCAGACCGTAGCCGATCTGGTCAATTTCCTCGTTTACATGGGCGAGCCGGCTGCGCTCACCCGCAAGCACATCGGCATTTTCGTGCTGCTGTACCTGCTCGCCTTGTGGCCGCTCGTCTATTTTCTGAAGAGGGAATATTGGAAAGACGTGCATTGATCTAGAGCCTAATTGCAAGACTGGAAGCTAGATCAAAGGGCGGGCGCCGCCCGCCTCATTTTTGAAGGCTTTGGCAATCATGATGAACCTGTATTCCGGCACGACCTGCCCATTTTCACAGCGCTGCCGCATCGTGTTGTACGAGAAGGGCATGGACTTTCAGATCATCGATGTCGACCTGTTCAACAAGCCGGAAGACATCGCGGTGATGAACCCCTACAACCGCTTGCCGGTGCTGGTCGAGCGCGACCTGGTCCTGTACGAGTCGAACATCATCAACGAATATATCGACGAGCGTTTCCCCCACCCGCAGCTGATGCCGCCCGACCCGGTGATGCGCGCGCGTGCGCGCTTGCTGCTTTACAACTTCGAGGTGGAGCTGTTCAGCCGCATCGACCTCCTCGAGGACGGGACCGCCAAGCAGCAGGAAAAAGCGCGCGCGCATGTCGCCGACCGCTTGACCGAGCTTGCGCCGATTTTCGTCAAACAGAAATACATGCTGGGCGACGAGTTCTCCATGCTCGATGTGGCGATTGCGCCGCTGCTGTGGCGCCTGAATCATTACGGCGTCTCGCTCGGAAAACCGGCCGCGCCGCTGATGAAGTACGCCGAGCGCCTGTTTTCGCGTCCGGCGTTCATCGAGGCGCTGACACCCTCCGAGAAGGTGATGCGCAAGTGACCGCGTAGCGCTCGTCCCGAGCAGCGCGAGCGAAGCGGGATCTGCATCCGGTTCAAAAACAGGCTTCCCCGCGAAATTTCTCCGCCGCATTCGGGCAGACAAAAGGATACGTTCGCGTCAATGTCCGAGCCCTCGACCAAGCCTTACCTGATGCGCGCCATCTACGACTGGTGCGTGGACAGCGGTTACACGCCCTATATTACGGTGGCCGTGGACACGGCCACGCGCGTGCCGATGGAGTATGTCAAGGACGGCCAGATCGTGCTCAACATCGGCCCGATCGCGGTCGAGCGTTTCAGGATGGGGAACGAACTGGTCGAGTTCAGCGCCCGCTTCAACGGCACCGGGCGCGAAATCTCGATCCCGGTCGGCGCGGTGTCCGCGATCTATGCGCGCGAGAACGGCCAGGGTCTGTCGTTCGAGCCGACGGTACCGGATGCCGCAGCGACTCCGGCCGCGGCCGACGGCGGCGACGAAACGCCGCCGGAGCCGCCGCGCCCCTCGGGCAAGCCTTCCTTGCGGCGCGTCAAATAAGGCGCTGCGTGGCGCCCGCGACGCCGGACGCAGCCGGAGCGGAGGCGATGTCCGGGTTGGTCCGCGTATAATATATTGCGCTGTACAGCCGCGACGGGCTCCGCAGGGCTGTCAGCTTGAGACGCCGCTTTAGCTCAGTGGTAGAGCAATCGCCTTGTAAGCGATAGGTCGTCTGTTCAATCCAGACAAGCGGCACCAATCCAAACGAGCAGACAGCCAATAATATGAAATTGGGCTATCTGCTTTTTCTTCTTTCACACTTCCAGCCGGTCGTCCGGGCGCGCCACGAGGGCGTAGAGCGCTGGCGGCGAATGCAGTTCAGAACGCAGCGAGCTCCCGCCAGGCAAGAGCGGGTGCGAGCTGCGCTCGCGGCTTGCGCGTGCGCGCCTCCTTTTCTACGCGGCTTCGAGCCGGGGCCGAGCGCGGATGCGGCACGATGCCGGCGGGGATGACCGCGGGCAGGTCGATCACGCTGCGCAATGCATCGGCGTCGACGATATCGATGCTTCTCTGGTGCACTTGAATAACGCCCGAGGAATTCAGCGCCGATAGCGCCCGGCTCACCGTTTCGAGCTTCAGGCCGAGGTAGCTGCCGATCTCCTGCCGCGTCATGCGCAGATTGAAGGAGCAGCGCGAATACCCCAAGGCGCCCAGCCGCGCCGACAAGCCGAGCAGGAATGCCGCCACCCGGCCTTCGGCGCCGAGCGTGCCCAGCGTCCAGGCCATGTTCTGCACGCGCACCAGTTCGCGGCTGAGTACGCGATAGAGCAGGGCTTCCAGGCTGGGACATTCGCACACCAGGCGCGCCAGGCTTGCGAGCGGCACGATCACCACTTCGCTGGTGTCCAGGGAGACGGCGGTGGAACTGTAGCGCCCGCTGTCGATGCCGTCGGCGCCCATCAGGTCTCCGCACATGGGGAATCCCAGTACCTGCTCGCTGCCGGAAAAGTCGGTGTAGACGGTCTTGAAGCAGCCGGAGCGCACCACATAAAGGGAATGGAACTTGTCGCCGGCGTGCACCAAGGCCTCGCCTTCGCGCACCCGGCGCAGGGCGAACGTGGTTCGCGCGAGCCAGGCATCGTCGGGGTAGTCGATATGCAGCAAACGGGTAAAGTCGCGCACGGAGACGTTGGCGCCTTCGTGCCCCTGTACGCTCCTGGCTCCCTGGTCCGGGCCGCCAAAATCTAGCGCGTCATAGTACGACATTGCGTCGGTCATGTTCTGCTCCATGGTTTTGATTCGCGGGTTCGCATCTGTCTAATGCCAAGAGGCGGCGCCGTCTGAGCGCGCAGTCCACCTCTGGACGATTTCCCGGATGCGCGGGAAGTCGGAGGATTTGTCGAGGAAATATTCGGCGCCGGCGTCCATGCAGGCGCGGCGGTGCTGGTCGGTTGCGTAGTTGGTGAGCACCGCCACGTGCAGCGCGGGCGCGGAGGGGTACACGGCCCTGAGCACTTCGAGCCCGCTGCCGTCCTCCAATTGCAGGTCCAGGATGACTGCGGACGGATGGGTCGAGCGTATGCCCTCGATCGCTTCCCCGACCGACCCCGCCTCGCCCACCAGCTCGGCCCCGGCTATTTCCCTGATGGTCGCCGCGAGGCGCGCGCGGATCGCCGGCGAATCCTCGACCAAATAGATCATCAACACTTGCTCCTGCGGGGCCCAATCCATGTGTACGGCCAGTTGTGCTTGTGGCGGCCAGTATGGAACATGGCACTCGGTGCCTGCCATAGGCGCGGGCTGAATTTGGCGGTCGGCTGTTTCGGAAGCGCTGTAGGGCGATGCCTACAGACGCAAGGGGGGCTAGTTTCTCGAAGTGTCGCCGAGCCTGTGCGCCATGGCATAGCGCACCAGGTCGGCCACGCTGTCCATGCCCATTTTTTCGAGGATGCGCGCTTTGTGGGTACTCACAGTCTTGCCGCTCAGATGCAGGCGCGCGGCAATTTCGGAGACGGATGCGCCCGCCACCAGCAGGCCGAACACCTCGTATTCGCGGTCGGACAGCGTCTGATGCGGCAGGCTATCGGCCTGCGGCCTGAGCGTGAACGCAAGCTGCTCGGCCACGCCGGGGCTGATGTACAGGCCGCCGCCGGCGACCTTGCCGATCGCAGCAACCAGCAGCGCCGAGGCGCTTTCCTTGGTCACGTAGCCGGAGGCGCCGGCGCGTATGGCGCGCACCGCATATTGCTCCTCCTGGTGCATCGAGAGCACCAGCACCACGAGATCCGGCCGCGTCGCCTTGGTCCATTTGATCAGCTCGATACCGTTCTTGCCGGGCATCGACATGTCGAGCAGCAACAGGTCGAAGCCGCCCGCGCGCACACGCGCCATGACTTCGTCGCCGTTCACCGCTTCGCCGGCGACTTCGATTCCCGGCGCGCTTTGCAGAATCCGGCGCAGTCCGTCGCGCACGATGGCGTGGTCGTCGGCAATGAGGATGCGCGTCATGCGACCGCCTCAGCGCCGCTCGCCGTTAGCGGGATGCGCGCGCACACTTCGCTGCCTTTTCCGGGCTCACCCTTGATCGCGACTTCGCCGCCGAGCAGCGTGACGCGTTCGCGGATGCCCAGCAGCCCGAACGCGCCGTGCTTGCCCTGATCGGCCGCCTCGATGCCGCGGCCGTTGTCGCGCACCTGCAACTGCACCCAATCCCCGTCGCGCTCCAGGCGAATTTCGGCGGTGCTGGCCTGGGCATATTTCGCCACGTTGGTGAGCGATTCCTGGGTGACGCGGTAAAGGGCCGAGGCGATCGGTTCCGGCACCTGCGCCACGGCATCGTCTATGACCAGGTCGGTGGCGATGCCGGTGTGCTTGGAAAAATTGTGCGTCAGCCAGTCGAGCGCCGCGGCCAGGCCCAGATCGTCCAGCATCAGCGGGCGCAGATTCGCGGCGATGCGGCGCGTGGCCGCAATGGTGCCGTCGAGCAGCGCGTGCATCGCCTGGGTGCGTTCTCCCAGTTCCGGCTGCCCCGGCGGCAAAACGGAGCGCAACGACTCCAGGTCCATCTTGAGCGCGGTGAGCGATTGGCCGAGCTCGTCGTGCAGCTCGCGCGCGGTGCGGCGGCGCTCGGCCTCGAGCGCTTCGTTGGCTGCCTTGGACAGGCTGCGCAGCTCCTGTTGCGAGCGCCTGAGCTCCTGCTCGGCGTGCTTGCGTTCCGTGATGTCCTGAAGAAAGACCACGAAGCGCCCGCCGTCGATGGACCGGTACTGGACGCCGACTTCAACTTCGAACAGGCTTCCGTCTTTGCGACGGTGGCGGGACTCGAACCGATCGTGACCCTGTTCCATGATCTCTTGCATGTGTGCGGTGGTGTCCCCACCCGCTTCGTTTGCCTCCAGCTCGGCAATG
>DATKUQ010000405.1:0-3550 GCA_035530495.1 Burkholderiales bacterium | reverse complement strand
CTGGGTCTCTACCCGCCACTCGTGTCCGGCAGTTTCATCCAGAGTGCGCCCGCCGTGGAACTCGTCGGCGCCGCGCCAGTGGTCCTCGGACTTCTTGAAGATTGGCAGCACGCCCTGCCACGACCAGCCCGAATCGCCGGTCCGCCGCGCCCACTCGTCATAATCGCGCTGCTGGCCTCGCAGGTAGAGCATGGCATTGATCGAAGAACTGCCGCCCAGCACGCGGCCGCGCGCATAAAGGATGGAGCGACCGTTGAGGCCCGGGTCGGGCTCGGTCTTATAGCACCAGTCGGTGCGCGGGTTGCCGATGCAATACAGGTATCCGACTGGGATATGGATCCAGATCCAGTCATCCTTGCCGCCGGCCTCGAGCAGCAGCACCGTGTTGTTCCGATCGGCCGACAGGCGGTTCGCGAGCAGGCAGCCAGCGGTGCCGCCGCCGACGATGACGTAATCGAATGGACCTGTGGTTTTCATGTTCATGATCGATGTTCCTTCGCCGCAACCGCATTTATAACAAATATTGAGCTGCATCGGGGCGGAATCGGCGATCAAGTCATCGCGTGCAGCATCGATGCCCGCCATCGCCGCGGCCGACACGGCCGCACGCAACACGTGCCGCACGCAACATTGACTTTGTTCCGCGGCAAGGCTACATTTTTAGCGTATTCGCGATCGCATTTTTGCGGTACCGAAATGCACACCATCGCATCGGCCGAAATTGGGACCGCGCAGGGGGCTGGTGCTCCCGCATATGGAAGGGTCTCGACGAGGAAAGCGGAAAACGTATGCCAGACGGTGACACAATCCGCATCCTGATCATAGACGACGATGTTGAATTTGCCGGGGTGCTGCGCTTGCATCTCATATCCGCCGGTTACGCGGCCGAGGTGGCTGAAGACGCCGTCGATGGAGGCAAGGCATTGCTGGCGGATCCGCCTGCCCTGGTCCTGTGCGACATCGGCATGCCGCATTTGAATGGCCTGGAACTGCTGTCACTGATGCAATCCGATCCGCGTACCGCGTCGATCCCTGTGGTGTTCGTTTCCGGCCGCAGCGACAGCGAAACCCTAACCCGGGCCGTCGAACTCGGCGCCGCGGATTACCTTGCCAAACCCGTAACGCGCGAGCTGCTGCTGCAAACGGTCGAAGCATGCTTGCGCAAAGGCGGGCGCAAAGCGGCACTGCCGAATTACGGCTTTCCGCCTGTTGTCTGAGCGGCCATTTCAGAAGCGCTGAAACTTCTCCGGAACTGGGGCGGCATGCGTCACGGAAGTCGACCGCGTCCGCCGACCCGCTGGACAAGTCCGGTTCCTCTGGTTACCCTCTGCACTCCGCCATTGCGCTTGCGAAAAGCCTCCCATGTTCAACCATATCCTGGTGCCGACCGACGGCTCGGACTTTTCCAACAGGGCGGTGGCGACCGCCGCGCGCCTGGCACAGTCCCTGAACGCTAGACTTCTGGTGCTGCATGTGCGATCCCCCATAGACTCGCCACACCATGTCGAGGGCGGCGCGCTGAGCAAGCTGGGCGGAAAGATGGTGATGCAGGAAATCGAAAACGAAGAGCGCAAGCTGCTCGATGCAGCCTTGGAGATTGCCGCAGACAGTGGCGTGACCGCGGAGAAGGCATTCGTCGCCGGCTACTCGCCCTACGATGCGATCATCCGCATCGCCCGCGAGCAGCAATGCGACTTGATCGTGATGGCATCGCACGGCCGCGTCGGAATCTCCAGCCTGCTGCTCGGCAGCGAGACGCAGAAAGTGCTGACCCACACCACGGTTCCGGTGCTGATCGTCAAATGAGGGGCGCAGCCGGCGCCTGTCCGCCAACGGCACCAGGCTAGGCCCGGCGCTTGCGTGCCACTACGCCCATCAGTGCCGACATGCCGGCGTGTCCTTTGCCTTCATCGACGTGCTCGTCATAGCAGCGCAATTCGAGGATTTCCATGTCGCTCAAGGCCTCGCGGATCATTGCTTCCGTATAGAGGTGGTCGAGCTCGGGCGGACCTCCGGTACCATGCTGCAGCTGCTCCGTACGGTAGCCTTGCAGGACGAGCAGCCCGCCCGGCTTCAGCGTCTGCTTGATCAATGGGAACAGTTTCTCGCGCATGGCCGGCGACGCATACTGTATGAAAATCGCCGCGACCAGATCATAGGTCGAGGGCGCCCAGTTCCACGCAAACGTTTCCGATACGTTGAAACCGACGCGCACTCCGCGGCTCAATGCGAGGCGCTCGGCCTTCGCCACGGCCGTGGGGGAAAAGTCGAATGCATCCACGCGCAAGCCCTGTTCGGCCAGCCAGACGCTATTGCGCCCCTCGCCGTCAGCGATCGACAGCGCACGGCTGCCCTTGACGAGCAGCCCGGCTTTGGAGGCCAAATAGGCATTCGGGCGTTCGCCGAACAGATATTCTCCCACGCTGAACCTCGCTTCCCAGCGAATCAGTGCGTGTTCATGAGACTGCGGTCCGCGCGACCCCTCTTTTTCCTGCGTCATTGACACCACTCCCTTGCATTACTATAAAAATTGCGAAAACTTGGGCTGTCCATGGAGCAATACCTGCTCTGCTAAAAGTAGAACCGGAAAGCATGTTTCCACATGCTCAAATTGTAATCGCCCGCGTCGGATTTGCATTTTTCAGAAGCATGCAAAATTTTCCGAGGCAAGAATCCACAGGATTATCCACAGAATCTGTGGGTAATTTTCTTCGCCGAAAAACGCAGTGACCGGAAGCAACTGCGCGCTTGCTGCACCGCAACCAGCTGCATGCGCAGCGACCTTTCCTGCCGTTCATTTCTTCGCGTGTGACTGTATCCATGCGCTCGCGCGCCGCTTCGCCTCCGCGATCTGCTCCGGCGTCATGAGGCCCTCCACCAGTCTGCTGCTTCGGCCGGCTCTTTCTTCGCCGTTGAAGGCCGCGATGCTCCACCATTTGTATGCCGCGACGTAGTCGATGGCAACGCCTTCCCCCCCTGATTCGTAGATGCGGCCGAGGCTATACTGGGCCATTGAATCGCCCTGTTCCGCCGCCTTCGTGTACCAGTACAGTGCCTGCTTGTAATCCTGCGCCACGCCTTGCCCGGTCTCGTACATCAGACCCAGCGCGGTCTGCGCCCAGATGTGCCCCTGTTCTCCCGCTTTACGGTACCAGGACGCGGCTTGGGCGTAATCCTGCGCCACCCCCTGCCCGGTCTGATACATCCGGCCGAGGTTGTATTGCGCTTCACGCTTCCCCTGCTCTGCCGCTTTCCGGTACCAATACACGGCTTGATTATTGTCTTGCGCAACGCCCTGCCCTCGTTCGTACAGAGACCCCAGGTTGGTCTGCGCTGCCGCGTTTCCTTGTTCCGCCGCCTGCCGGTCCCAATATGCCGCCTTCGGATAGTTCACCGCAGTGCCTTGCCCATTCTCGTACATGATGCCCAGGGTGGCTTGCGCTGCCGCATTGCCTCGCTCCGCCGCTTTCTGCCAGACCTCCATCGCCTTATGGTAATTCCCGCTCTCGTAAGCTCTCAAACCATTCTCAAAATCTCCGGCCAAGGCAGG
>DATKUQ010000404.1:0-4059 GCA_035530495.1 Burkholderiales bacterium | reverse complement strand
ACAAACACACGGCATGCATGCTTCGAAATCAAGGTGCCGTTGAACTAGACGGCGGAGTTCGCATCCCCTGCCGCCGCATGCGCGCGCCCGACTGCGCTCGGAGCAGGCTCCGGCCGAAAAATCTGCTTCTTGTGTACGATGAAAAGCGGATTCCTCGCGTCGCTCGGAATGACAGAATTGCGATTATTGGAGACGCCCAAGTGTTAAAGTTCACATCCCCGGCCCTGCGCCGGAATTGACATTCCGCACCCGCTCGAAAGGACACCGCCATGTCTGACTTGATCCTGCATCATTACCCGACCTCCCCGTTCGCCGAGAAGATGCGCACGGTCCTGGGCTACAAGAAGCTTGCGTGGAAATCGGTGATCATCCCGCGCATCATGCCCAAACCCGACGTGGTGGCGCTGACCGGCGGCTACCGGCGCACGCCGCTGCTGCAGATCGGCGCGGACATCTATTGCGACACCGCGCTCATTTGCGACGTGCTCGAGCATCGCCAGCGCTCTCCGAGCCTGTACCCGCAAGGCAGCACCGGCGCGGTCAGGATCGTCGCGCAGTGGGCCGACTCGACGCTGTTCTGGGCGGCGATGGGCTACAGCTTCAGTCCGACGGGCGCAGCCTACATGTTCAAGGACCAGTCGCCCGAAGAGGCAAAAGCGTTCGCCGAGGACCGCGCCAAGATGCGCGGCGGCGGCGGCCGCATGTATCCCGGCGATGCCACCTCGGCGTACAAGTCCTACCTGCGCCGCATCGCGAGCATGGTGGACAATCAGCCGTTCGTGATGGGCCAGCAGGCGAGCGTCGCGGATTTTTCCTGCTATCACGCGCTGTGGTTCACCAAGCGCATCCCGCCGCTGGCGGGCATACTCGACGCCACGCCCAGCCTCGCGGCGTGGATGGGCCGCATGGCCGCCTTCGGCCACGGCAGCATGGAAGAATTCGATTCGGCGACCGCGATCGCGCTGGCGGCGAATTCCACTCCTGCCAGCCTGGAAAACAATGCCTTCCAGGACGATCACGGCATCGCGCTCGGCAGCAAGGTGACCATCACCGCCGAGAGCTTCGGTTTCGAGCCGACCGAAGGCGAACTGGTCGCCGCGACGCGCACGCGCTACACCCTGCGCCGCAGCGACCCGCGCGCCGGCACGGTGCATGTGCACTTTCCACGCATCGGCTATCAGCTGCGCGCGGTCAAGGCCGCATGAGGTCCGATCAGGAGCCCGAATGATGAGCACCGCGATGAAAATCGACTTCGTATCCGACGTCTCCTGTCCCTGGTGCGTGATCGGGCTCAAGGCGCTGGAAGCGGCCATCGCGCGGCTGGACGGCGAGGTCGAAGCCGAAATCCATTTCCAGCCGTTCGAGCTCAACCCGCAGATGCCGCCCGGCGGCCAGGACATCGACGAGCATCTGGCCGAAAAATACGGCGCGACGCCGGAGCAGTCGATCGAGACGCGCGAGATGATCCGCGCGCGCGGCGAGGAAGCCGGCTTCACCTTCGCCATGGATAAGCGCAGCCGCATCTACAACACCTTCGACGCGCACCGGCTGCTGCACTGGGCCGGGCACGAAGGCCGCCAGCTCGCGCTCGAGCACGCGCTGTTCAAGGCCTATTTCACCGACGGCGAGAATCCGGGCGCGCACGAGCTGCTGATCCGCGTGGCCGGCGAGGTGGGGCTGGACGCCGCGCGCGCCAAAGCGATTCTTTCCTCGGAAGAGTACGCCGAAGATGTGCGCAAGCAGGAGCGCTTCTACCTCGAACAGGGCATCAGCGCCGTGCCGGCGGTGATCGTCAACGACCGCCACCTGATTCAGGGCGGGCATCCGCCCGAAGTGTTCGAACAGGCGCTGCGCCAGATCGCCGCGGAGGACTGAGTGCGGAAACGGCGGCAGGCCCCGCCCCCGGCCCGCACCGCATCGGCGACCGTCGCGATGCAGCAGCACCGATGAAAACCCTGCTCATCGTCTATCACACCATGACCGGCGGCACGCTGCAGATGGCGCAGGCCGCGGCCGCGGGCGCGGCCGCGGAAGCGGACGTGCAAACCCGGCTGCTGCACGCGCCCGATGCGCACGCGGACGACCTGCTGCGCGCCGAGGGCTACATCTTCGCCACGCCGGAAAACCTTGCGGCGATCTCCGGAATGATGAAGGATTTTTTCGACCGCAACTATTATGCGGTACTGGACCGGCTCAACGGCCGCCCCTATGCAAGCCTGATCTGCGCCGGCAGCGACGGCCAGAATGCCGCGCGCCAGATCGAGCGCATCGCCCTCGGCTGGCGCCTGAAGCCCGTCGCCCCGCCGCTGATCGTCTGCACCCACGCGCAAACGCCGCAGGAAATCCTGCGCCCGAAACAGATCGGCAGCAGCGAGCTGCAATCGTGCCGCGACATCGGCGCCGCGCTGGCCGCGGGCCTGATCCTCGGCGTGTTCTGACTGCGAAAGGAGATGCTGAATGGACTATCGCTGCCCGCTGTGCGGGGCGAATCAGAAGAAGACGAGATTCGGCCAGACGTTGGTGACGCAAATGGCGAGCCAGTGCTCCGAATGCCATGGCGTCATCCACCTCAACGTCCACCGTGCCGAGACCATCGTCGTCCTGCTCAATTTGGCGATCCTCGTCGTGCTCGCGGTCTTCGCTTATTGGCCGCAGCGCCGATGGCTGGTGCTGATCGCGGTCGGCGCTGCGCTGGTGGGCGCATCGGCATTGCCTGTGCTCGAACGCACCTACCTGCGTAACTGGCCGCGCTACGTGTCGAGCGCTGCGCGCACCGAACCGTAGCAACCCGCGCAGCGACAGCAACATGAGCGAATTCGCCACCCTGCGCCTTCCGGCCGAACGCAGCGTCGTCGCCCCGGACGGCGCCGATGTGCGCATCCTGCTGGGTCTGGCTGCGGGCGGCATGGCGCACTTCGAACTCGCGCCCGGGCAGACCGCCGCCGCGGTGATGCACCGCACGGTCGAGGAAATCTGGTTCGTGTTCTCCGGCCGCGGGGAGATGTGGCGCAAGCAGGGCGAACGCGAAGAAATCGTCGCGCTGGCGCCGGGCGTCTGCCTCAGCATTCCGCTGGGCACGCACTTCCAGTTTCGCGCGTCCGGCACGGAAGGCGTTGCCGCCGTCGCCGTCACCATGCCGCCCTGGCCGGGCGAAGGCGAGGCCGTGCCGGTCGCCGGTCCGTGGCCGCCTTCGGCGCCCTGAACCGACTGCGCCTAGCGCGAAAACTCCATCGCCTCGTCTTCGAGCGATTCGAGCTTCATCGCGACCAGATCGCGCAGGTAGTTCTGGTGCAGCTTCCACGGCTTTTTCGTGCCCTGCTGCGGCAGCTTGCCGAGCGCGCGCTGAAAATAGCCCGACGAAAAGTCGACCCATGGCTCTGCGCCCATATCCGCATCGCGCAGGCGCGGCACGCAGCTGCGCGCGCCGGTCCGCTGCATATGATTGAGCAGGCGGCAGACATAGGCGCAGCTGAGATCGGCTTTCAGCGTCCATGACGCGTTGGTGTAACCGAAGGACGAGGCTAAATTCGGCACGCCGCTGTACATCATGCCCTTGTAGGTGAAGGTCTTCGCCGGATCGACGCGCGCGCCGTCCAGCGTGAGTTCGACGTCCGAGAGCAGCTGCAGCTTGAGCCCGGTCGCCGTAACCACCAGGTCCGCCTGCAGCTCGGCGCCCGAGCGCAGCTTCAGGCCGGTTTCGGTGAAGCTGTCGATGCGGTCGGTGACGACCGAAACGCGCTTTTCGCGAATGGCCTCGAACAAATCGCCGTCGGGCACCAGGCACAGGCGCTGCTCCCACGGCTTGTAGCGCGGCGTGAAATGGGTGCCGACGTCGTAGTCCGGTCCCAGCGCCTTTCTCACGCCGCCCAGAATCAGCGCCTTGGCGCGGGCCGGTTTGCGCCGGCACAGATTGAAAAAGTACATGCTCAAGAGCACGTACTTCCAGCGCGTCAAGCCGTGGGCGAGGCGCGCCGGCAGATAGCGGCGCAGCTTCGCCGCGCCCGCGTCCACCGACGGGCGCGCAACCACGTAAGTCGGCGAGCGCTGCAGCATGGTGAC
>DATKUQ010000403.1:0-2014 GCA_035530495.1 Burkholderiales bacterium | reverse complement strand
GTTGCAAATGCTCGCAAGGTGTCCAAGCTTGCTGCGCTTTGCGCCTTGTCTGGCGCCGATTTCGCCGCTTTTCGGCTTCAACCATTGTTTCGTCCTCAGGCAATTGTTCAACGAACTAACGATTCGGGACACTAGGGTTTCTCCGCGGGCTGTCTCATTCAAGCGCCTTACGCGCCGCGCAGGCCTTGTCTTGCGCACGCAACAGTTGCGCCGCCCGCCCTTGCTACGGCGACAGCGTCTGAACAGTCAGAGGAACCCCCAGGTCATCGCGGTGAGCTGCGATCCGCGCGGTATAGTCCGACGCAGGGGTGCCAAACGGAGAGTTCCCGCTCCGCTTCTCCAGGTGCTGAATGTCAACAGACCCTAGATGAACCTAGGCACGGGGATCACGTCATACGTCCGTCATTTCCATCGCAGGACCGTATTCGCCCCGGCGCGCAGCGCTGTTGCAGCGGGCGCGATGCAGCAGCGCCTGCTGCGCCGCCGGCACCTTGGCCTCCTCGCCATGCCAGATCTTCAGCGCAGGTTGCTGGATGGCGCGGGAGAACGAAAACGCCAGAGCCCAGGGCAGGCGGGACTTGAATCGAATATTCATCGCATTCAGACGCGCCGAGGCCAATTCGGGAGATTGACCGCCCGACAGGAACGCTATCCCCGCAACGGCGGCGGGGACGGTGCGCAAGAAGCAATGCACCGTGGCGTCAGCCACCTCCTCCACCGTTTCTTGCCTGGGGCAGTTCAGCGCCGGAAGCACCATGTTGGGCTTGAGAATGATCCCCTCCAGCATCACGCGCTGCAGGCAAAGCTGCTCGAACACCGTGCGCAGGGCTTCCTCCGTTGCCTCGCGGCAGCGCGCCAGCGTGTGTTCCCCGTCCATGAGCACTTCGGGCTCGACGATGGGGACCAGTCCCGCTTCCTGGCACAAGGCGGCATAGCGCGCCAGCGCGTGCGCGTTGGCCTCGATGCACCCCCGGCTGGGAATGCCCGCGCCCACGCCGATCACTGCGCGCCACTTGGCGAAGCGGGCGCCCATTGCAAAATACGCCTTGAGGCGCTCGCGTAAGCCGTCCAGGCCTTCGGTTATTTTTTCTCCCGGGTGGGCGGCCAGGTCCGTTGCGCCGGCGTCGACCTTGATGCCGGGGATGATTCCGGCGTCGATGAGCGCCTTGACAAAGGGCGTGCCGTCTTTCTTTTGCTGGCGCATGGTCTCGTCGTAGAGAATGGCGCCGCTGATGCATTCACCCAGATCTGGCGTGGTCACGATCATCTCGCGATAGGCGCGCCGGGCTTCCACGGTCTGGGGAATCCCCAGTTTGGCGAATCGGCTGTTGCAGGTCGGATTGCTTTCGTCCATCGCCAGCAGGCCCTTGTCGGCGGCGACCATGGATCGCGCGGTATCCATAAGCATTTGCGTATTCATTTGGTATTGCTCCATTTCCAGTTGCGGATTTGCGGCAGATCCTCGCCGTGCCGGTCGATGTATCGTTTGTGCTCGATCAGCTCGTCCTTCAGCTGCTGTTTCAGGTCGATGCCCTTGTCGCTACCCCCCGCCTCGGTCAGACGGGCGCGCCACCAGGATAGCACTCGAGCGCGGCCCTGCGTGGTACACCTCCGCGCTGTCCAAGAGCGGCTCTTCGCCCGCGATAAACAAATCTTGTGGCGCTTCGTGACACGTGTCCATTGCGAGGTGCCAGCGGGCGCCGTCCGGCGTGCGCGGCAAGCGGAAGTCTGCGACCTCGGTGCCGGCATTGAACAGGAGGCAGAGGGCGTTCTGCCCGCCTTCGTGGAGCAGACAGCCAAACCGCTTTTCTTTCGGGTCGGTCCAGGCGGGCAATCCTCCCTGCGGGCCGAGCCATTCGATCTCGGCGTCGGCGTAGAACTGCTCCTTGCTCAGAATCGGATGCGCTCCGCGAAGGGCGATCAGGCCGCGCGCAAAGCGGTAGATCTCCTGATGCCGTTCGAGACAGGTCCAGTCATGCCAGCTCGTCTCGTCGTCTTGGCAGTAGGCATTGTT
>DATKUQ010000402.1:0-4006 GCA_035530495.1 Burkholderiales bacterium | reverse complement strand
GATCCCGCCGGGACGCGGGACATACAAGTTAATACTGACCTTGGCCCACGCGCCTGTCAAGCTGCGCGCCGGCTTCGCGCGGCGATCGCGGCTTTCGGTCGAGGCGCGCGGAATGATGCATGCCGCCGCACCCGCGCGCCGGCGCCTGTCTTCGCCCCCATCGACGCTGCTTAAAACGCGACTTCGGTCCGCAGGCCGGCGATCCAGGCCGTGCCCGACGCTGCGCCGAACCCCGGCCGGGCTATGCGCTGAATCACGGGCTGCAGTGCAAACCACGGCCGCAGCTGCACGCGGTAGGTCAGCTCGATCGCGGTCTCCGCGCTCGCTGTCGGCGCGCCGGTTTCCAGGGACAAGACCTGCCTGAATTTGGCGCTGGCATGGGCGCGAGCGATCCCCACGGCCAGAACGTCGTCGTCGCGCCCCGGCAGTAGCCCTTTGTAGCGCAGGCCTGCGGTCAGCGAGTAGTCGATGCGATTGACGTTGCGCTCGGCCACGGCGTAACTCGCGAACGCCGCCAGACCCTGCTGCGCGTCCTGGGGCTCCCGGTACAGCGTCTGCTCCGCCAGCAGGTAGGCGCCTTTCGAGCGACGGCGCAGCGGATTTCCCGCGCTGTCGACGTCCGTGAGATCGGGGAGGCGGGCGGTGTACTCCCAGTATCCCAGCGCGACCTTGCTGATCGGGGCCTGCTCCGTTTGCTCGCGTTCCCGCGGCCGCGCCGCGCCGCGCCGGCTGCGCTCAGGCGCGAACGCGGTTTCGAGGCGCGCCGGGCTGAGTCCGATTTCGGCGATCAGGAAGGCGCCGTCCCCGCGCCTCAGGCGGATGTGCGTACCTTGCGGGTTGTTCGGATCGCCCGGGACGCCGTCCAGCGCGGCCATCTGGGCATAGATTGCCGGATTGGGCTGATATTTGACGCGTGTGCCGAACGCGGTCGTCGGAAAAATCGACGGTCCATTGCGCCCGCTTTGCGCCAGTACCGCCGTGGTGCCGAACGCCGGGTGCAGCAACACCGCGCTCGACTCGATGACGTCGAATTCCGAGTTCACCGCGTACACGCCCGCCAACGCCGAAAGTCTGCCGTCGAAGGCGCGTTGTTCGATCCACGCCTGATAGAGCTTGGTGGTGTTGGTATTCACCTCGATGTTGTCGACGCCCATGAAACTGTGCACACGGTGCGCGTTGAGCCCCGAACCCTGGTCGCTGATGACATGGACCAAGGCGGTGGCGCCGCGCCAGCCGGCGAATTTTCCGAGGTCGAATTCGAACCTGATGTCGACGTTATCCATGTACTTCGGGCCGCGGCTGGTTCCGCCCGAGGTGTTGGCGAGCACATCGCCGGTGTACAGGAGGCCCGTGGTCAAGCCGCGCTCGCTCATGCGCGTGCGCGCGCCGCCCCAATCGCCGGTGAGCGTCTGGGCGTTCCAGTCGGTCGCGGCTTGGGCTGCGCAGGGAGAACTGCAGCACGCCAGGAGGATGAGCAGGCCGAATCGCAGCAATGCGCCGCCTGAATTGCATGTGACCGAAATCGTTCCGTTCCCCCTCAATCGCGCTGGTACGGCGGCAGTATTGCGCCGCAGTCCTTGCAGAAGCGTGCGTTGGCCTCGTGCCCTTCGCTCAGGCACTCATGGCAGCTGCGCGTGGTCGGCGCGGGGTGGGCGAAGCGCCGCGCGGTCATTTCGGCGGTGACGATCCCTGTAGGCACGGCCAGGATGCCCCATCCGAGCAGCATCATTACCGCTGCGATCAGGCGCCCGAAATCGGTATGCGGTGCGATGTCGCCGTAGCCGACCGTGGTCATGGTCACGATTGCCCAGTACACCGCAACCGGGATGCTGGTGTAGCCATGCTGCGGGCCTTCGACCACGTACATCAGGGTGCCCATAAGCAGCGCGATCATCAGCACCACCGACAGGAAGATGAAGATCTTGCGCCGGCTTGCGGCCAGCGCGTTGCCCAGCGCCCGGTATTCTCCGACATACGCGGCCAGCTTGAGAACGCGAAAAACGCGCAGCAGCCTGAGGATGCGCACGTCGAGCAGCATCTGTGCCCCGGGCAACACCAGCGTCAGATAGGAGGGCAGCACGGAGAGCAGGTCCACCACGCCGAAGAAACTGCCGGCATAGCGCAAAGGCCGCCGCACGCACGCGAGGCGCGCGGCGTACTCGACCGAAAACAGGAAAGTGATCGTCCACTCGATCGCATCGAACAGCGCGTCACGGCCATGCGAGATGTCGTCGACGCTGTCGGCGATGACTACGACGACGCTGGCGAGGATGGTGGCGAGCAGCAGCAGGTCGAACAACTTCCCGGCGCGTGTGTCCGCCTCGAAGATGACGGTGTACAGGCGCAGTCGCCAGCCGCGCTCCGGCTTGCCGAAGCGCTCGGCGTCGGCGGCGCTCCAGTCGCGCTGGTTCGCCGCGCTTGGGCGTTCGCGAGTGGCTGACTCGGCCAAGCGAAGACTCCGTCGGTCAAAGAGATGATTAGCTGGCGCAGCGCACGGGCGGCTCGTTTGCCGCCGCGGACGCAAGTATCACATCGGCGCGCGCAACGGGACCTATCGCAGCATGCACTACGATCTTACACGTTCTCGGCTGCAGGGTGTATCGCGCGCGGCGCGCAGGAGCGATCGCCCCGATGTGCAGGGACGAGCGGATTGCGCAGTCGGTCCGGCCCAAAGACGTATACTCCCACTCTGATCGCTGATTCGGTAAAACACACCGCGACCGACCGAAATGAACGAGTCCGACGCCCGCAACGTTATGCTGCTGCGCGCTTACGAAACGCTGCCGGAGCAAGACGTCGTGCACTGGAGCGAGGATGATCGCGCCTGGGCCACGCAGGCGGCGCTGCAGGCCGAAGGCGAGCAGGCAAGCGCGGCTGCCTTCCTTGCGCGCAGAGCGCGGCTCGCCGCCGAGCGCCTCAGCGCGCGCGACCGGGGCGTCAGACTCGCCGTCCGTGCCCTGACTTGGCGACCCTGGATAGGATGGTTGCTCGCATTTCTTGCGTTCACCGCCGGTGTCGCCACGGACTCGATCGGGCCGGCGCGGCACATTAACGTGCTGGCGCCGCCGCTGCTGGCGCTGCTCGCATGGAATCTTCTGGTGTACGTGCTCCTGCTGGCGCATGCGGCGGCGCGTCTTGGCGGCGCCGGCACGGGTGGTCCCGGCCCGCTAGCGCGGCTGGTCGCGCGTCTTGCGCACACGGCGGTATCCGCGCGCGCGCGGGAGCAGTTCGCGCTTCCGCTCGCTGCTTTCGCGCGCGATTGGGCCGGCGCCAGCGCGACGCTGAGCGCCTCACGCGTTGCGCGGGTTCTGCATACCGCAGCGGCGGCGTTCGCGGCCGGCGCGCTGTCCGGCATGTACCTGCGCGGATTCGCGCTCGAATACCGCGCCGGATGGGAGAGCACGTTTCTCGATGCGAGCGCTGTCCACGCGATACTGGCCGTCGTGCTCGGGCCGGCCGCGGCGATCAGCGGTATCCCGCTACCGGACCTGGCGAGCCTGGAGGCGATCCGCTCGGGCGTATCGCCGGGTGAAAACGCGGCGCGCTGGATCCACTTGTACGCGGTGACGGTGCTGCTGATCGTCTTGCTGCCGCGCGCACTGCTGGCCTTGGGCAATCTTCTGGTCGAGCGCAGGCTCGCCAATCGCTTTCCGCTGTCGCTCGACGACGGCTATTTCCAGTCCATCGCCCGCGCGCATCACGGCGTCGCGGCCGAGATCCGCATCCAGCCATACAGTTACCGGCCGAGCGCGCAGGCCGCGCTAGGACTGAACGCGCTGCTCGCGGGCGTGTTCGGCGCGCGCGCCGAGGTCGCCATCGCGCCGGCGGTTCCCTACGGTGGCGAAGACACGCTCGATTCGGCAGCGCTTCCCGGCACGGCAGTGGCGCTCGTCGTCGCGCTGTTCCCGCTGACGGCGACGCCGGAGCGCGAGAACCACGGCGCATTCATCGGCGCGCTGGCGGCGCGCTTGCCGCGAGCGACGCCGCTGGCGGTGCTGGTCGACGA
>DATKUQ010000401.1:0-24768 GCA_035530495.1 Burkholderiales bacterium | reverse complement strand
AGTCCCCGCTGATTCACACGGCGTTTGCGCGTCAGACTGGGCAGGATCTGGTGTATGGACGCTTACTCGCGCCGGAGGGCGCGTTTGTAGCGACTGCAAATGCATTTCGGGCCAGCGGCGGACGTGGGCTTAATGTTACGCTGCCGTTCAAGGGCGAGGCCTTCCACTTCGCCACTGATTTGTCCGAGCGCGCCCGCGCTGCACAGGCAGTGAACACGCTTAAATTCGAGGGCGACGCGATTATCGCCGACAATACCGACGGCGTGGGCTTGGTGAACGACCTGGTAGGCAATCTCGGCTGTGCCATCGCCGGCCGGCACATTCTGCTTCTGGGTGCAGGTGGGGCAGCGCGGGGCGTGATCGAACCCCTGCTCCAGCAACAGCCGGCGCAGTTGGTGCTCGCCAACCGCTCGCTTGAAAAGGCACAGCTGCTGGCGCAAAGTTTTCGTGGCGCGTTCGAAGCCTGCGCCTATGCTGCGCTCGCCGGCAGGCAGTTCGACCTCGTCGTCAACGCCACCTCGGCCAGCCTGGCGGGGTTAGTCCCGCCGCTGCCGCCGCGGATATTCGCGCGCGGCGCGCTGGCATATGACATGGTGTACAGCGAAGGCGAAACACCGTTTCTCGCTTTTGCACGCGGCGAAGGTGCGGCGCACGTCGCAGACGGCCTGGGCATGCTGGTGGAACAGGCGGCCGAGTCGTTCTTCTTCTGGCGCGGCCTGCGCCCGGACAGCACCGCGGTATTGAAACTGCTCCGACATAGCAACAAAGATGTTTAGGGCGATCAAGCGGACGATGGCTTCGCTGTGGAAGGCGTTCTGCTACACGCTGGGCGTAATGTTCATCGGCCTGCTGCTGTATCAAGGCTGGTTTGCGGCGCACATCTGGTATTGGGTCGGGCATAACCCCGAAAGCACCAGTTTCATGCGCGCGAGCCTTGAGCGCCTGCGCGAAAAGAATCCCCATGCCATTCTGAAGCAGCGCTGGACGAGTTACGGGCGCATCTCCAATGCATTGAAGCGCGCGGTGATCGTGGCCGAGGACGCCAAGTTCTCCGAGCACGACGGCTTCGACTGGGAGGGCATACAGAAAGCGATGGAAAAAAACCAGAGGAGGGGAAGAGTGGTCGCCGGCGGCTCCACCATTACCCAGCAACTGGCCAAGAACCTGTTTCTCTCCGGCGAGAGGACCTTGTGGCGCAAGGGAGAGGAGGCCGTCATCACCTCGATGCTCGAAATGCTGATGACCAAAGAGCGCATTCTGGAGATTTATCTGAACGTCGCCGAATGGGGAGACGGCGTCTTCGGCGCCGAAGCCGCCGCGCGGCATTACTACAACGTCAGCGCAGCCAGCTTGAACGCCGAGCAGGCGGCGCGCCTGGCAGCGATGCTGCCGCGGCCGCTATATTACGAACGCAACCGCGACTCCCCATTCCTGCGGCGCTACAGCGATACCATACGCGCGCGCATGCCGTCGGCCGAGCTTCCGTAATCCCGGGCAAGCTGGCGCTTAGGGTCTGTTGCAGTATGAGGGGATATGCCCTACGGGGACTTTCCCCTCAAGGGAGATCGAGACCTTCGGGGCGTATCCCCCCATGCTCCCGTTTATCGGGCCGTTGCAAAATCATTTTGCAACGGCCTCTTAGTTGTTCAGCGCGGCACGCCGGCCGCGGCGTGCGTCGACACCGTGCAGGATCAGGAGTCCGGCCACAAAGAAGGCGCCTGTGATGAGCATGGCAAGGCGGTGATTGCCCAGCGAAATCCAGCTCACGGCGCCATAGGTGATGGGGCCGAGGATTGAAGACAAATTCGTCGCCAGCCCCCACAGCCCGAAGAACTCGGCGCGGCGGGGCTTGGGGCTCATATAGCCGACCAGCGCGCGGCCCGCTGATTGCGAGGCACCCAGGCACAAGCCGGCGATGTTGGCCGCAGTCCAGAACAAGGCTCGCGTGTCGGCCGTCCACACGATTAACACGGTCGCGATCCAGCCCGCGAGCGTCAGTGCAATCGTCTGGACATGACCGAGGCGATCCTGCACGTTTCCGAGAAAAAACGCGCCCAGCGCAGCGCTGACATTGACCACCAGCACCAGAATGAGCGTTTCCTGGGTGCTGAAGCCCATCGCCTGTTCGGCGTAGATCGCCGCAAGCGAAATCACCGTCTGCACCCCGGCCTGGTAGAACACGATGCAAACCAGAAAACGGCGCAGGTCCTGGTAATGTGCAGCGTGCCGCAGGGTATCCGCGAGCCGCGCGAATGCGGAGCTGACCAGCGACGCGCCGGGTGGCAGCGGCTGCGGCGTAGCGCGTTCGCGCAGCATGACGAACGTCGGCAGGCTCGCCACTGCAAACATCATCGCAGTGATGAGCATGGTCACCGGTACGAACTGCGCCGCCTGGTAGCCGGCAGCTTGAGCCCAGGACACGTAAGCGAGACAGGCGCCCAGCGTAATCAGGCCGCCGATGTAACCCAGGCTCCAGCCCCAGCCCGACACCTTGCCCAAGTCCCGGCCGCGCGCGAGCTCGGGCAGGAAGGCCGCCACCAGATCACAGCCGGTGGAAAAGAAAAAGTTCGATAGCACGACCGCGACGATGGCGACGAGCAGATCGCCGGGGCCGGCCAGCGCGAGGGCGGCGGTGAATAGTACGCAGCCGACGGTGGAGCCAAGCAGCAGCCGCTTTTTGTTGGCACGCAGATCGGCGTAGGCGCCGATTACCGGAGCACTGACGATCACCAAGGCGTAGGACAAGGACAAGGTAGCGGTCCAGGCAAAAGTCGCCCAAGGCGCGTTGCCTGCCACTACGGCTACGAAGTAGGCGTTAAAAACTGCGGTGATCACCACCGTGGTGTAGCCTGAGTTGGCAAAATCGTACATCGCCCACGCCCAGATTTCCCCGGGGCCCGCACCCTGCTCAGGCCCGTCGTGCGCGCGCACTTCGGCCAGATTCGAAGCCAATGGATTGCTCTACTAATCGAAAGGCGATGCCGCCATCATAACGCGGCTGCTAGAATCCGCTATGGGCGGGGGCACGACCCGCGATTCATAATCGCTTATTCCTGAAAAGGAGGCTGACGCCATGATGAAGGAATTCAAAGAGTTCGCATTGAAGGGCAACGTCATGGACTTGGCGGTAGGCGTGATCATTGGCGCCGCATTCGGCAAGATCGTCGATTCCGTAGTGAATGACCTGATCATGCCAGTAGTCGGACGGGCGTTGGGCGGCCTGGATTTCTCCAATTACTTCATCGCACTTAAAGCCATTCCGCCGGGGACGACGATGACGCTGGCAGCGGTAAAGAAAGCGGGGGTTCCGGTGTTCGCCTACGGCAACTTTCTTACTATTGCCATCAACTTTGCCATTCTCGCATACATCATTTTCATACTGGTGCGCTGGATCAACAAGCTGAAGCGCTCCGAGGCGGCTGCACCGGCACCCCCACCCGCGGAACCGCCGGAGGAAGTAAAGCTGCTGCGCGAAATCCGCGACAACCTCAAGCCGCGCTAGAGCCCGGATAGGCGCACGCCCTCCGGCGCGCGCCCTCTACTTGGCCATGGTAGCGAACACCGCGTCGGCGGCGCTGATGGTCGCGGCAATGTCCTGCTCGCCGTGTGCCGCCGACACAAAGCCCGCCTCGTAGGCCGAAGGCGCGAAATGCACGCCGCGCTCGAGCATGGCGTGGAAAAACCGGTTGAACGCATCTTTATCGCACTGCATGACCTCGGCGAAGCTTTGCGGAGGGCTGGCGCGAAAATAAATGCCGAACATGCCGCCGACTGCCTGTGCCGAAAACGTCACCCCCTGCCCTTTCGCCGCTGCGGCCAGGCCTTGGGTTAATGCCAGCGTGTTCGCGCCGAGCTTTTCGTAGAAGCCGGTTGCCTGTACCAGCTTCAAGGTCGCCAGGCCGGCCGCTACCGCCACTGGATTGCCCGAAAGCGTGCCCGCCTGATAGACCGGCCCAAGCGGGGCGATCTTCTGCATGATCTCGCGCCGCCCGCCGAAAGCGCCCACCGGCATGCCGCCGCCGATGACTTTGCCCAATGTGGTGAGGTCGGGCCTGATGCCGTAGAGCCCTTGCGCTCCGGTCAAACCGACGCGAAAGCCGGTCATGACCTCGTCCATGATCAGCACCGCGCCGTGTTTGGTGCATAGCTCGCGCATCGCGCGCAGGAAGTCAGATTTGGGCGCGACCAGGTTCATATTGCCCACGACCGGCTCGACGATCACCGCCGCAATATCCTTGCCGTTCTCCGCGAAACAACGCTCCAGTTTTTCGACATCGTTATAGTCGAGCACCAGGGTGTCTGCCGCGACCTGGGGCGGAACCCCGGAAGAACTGGGCTGGCCGAAAGTGAGCGCGCCCGAGCCGGCTTTCACCAGCAGGCTGTCGGCATGGCCGTGATAGCAGCCTTCGAATTTGATCACGCGGTTGCGCCCGGTATAACCGCGCGCCAGGCGCAGGGCCGTCATCGTCGCCTCGGTACCCGAGCTGACCAGGCGCACCAATTCCATGCCGGGCAGCAGCTTGCACAACAACTCGGCCATTTCGATTTCGGCTTCGGTCGGCGCGCCAAAGGACAGACCCTTCTTGGCCGCCGCGCACACTGCCGCCACTACCTCGGGATGGGCGTGGCCTGCGACCATCGCACCCCAGGAGCCGATGTAATCGATATAGCGCCGACCTTCGGTATCCCACATGCACGCGCCCTCGCCGCGCGCGATGAAGCGCGGCGCGCCGCCCACGGCACGAAACGCGCGCACCGGGGAATTGACCCCGGCAGGAATGAACTGCTGCGCCTTGAAAAATAACGATTCGTTGCTCATTGCTGCATCCGCTGTTGTTGATAAAGTCGGGTAAAGCCGGCGGCGCTGGCGACGATGTCGGCGGCGTCGAACACGGCGCTGATTACGGCCACGGCGTCCGCCCCGGCGGCGAACACCTGGGGCGCGTTTTGCCGCGTAATGCCGCCGATGGCCACCAGCGGCAAAACGAAGCTACGCCGCGCTTCGGCGAAAATCGCCAGCGGCGCACGCACCGCGCCAGGCTTGGTAATGGAGCTGAAAACGCTGCCGAAAGCTAGATAATCGACCCCCGCCCGAACCGCGGCCTGGGCCAGTTCGATACGGTCGTAGCAGGAAGCGCCCAATAGCTTGTTCGGCCCCAGGCGCTGCCTCGCCTCGGCAAGGTTGCCGTCTTCCGCGCCCAGATGCACACCATCGGCATCGAGCTCCAGCGCGAGGCCAAGATCGTCGTTAACGATGAAAACTGCACCGGCTTCACCGCACAAAGCTGCAAGCGCGCGCCCTTGCTCAAGCCGCAAGGCCGGATCGGCGGACTTGTTGCGGTATTGCACTGCCGCAGCTCCACCCCGGAGCGCTTGACCTACTTTGCGCACCAGAATATCAGTACACGGCTCATCCGGTGTTACTGCGTAGAGGCCCGCGAGTTTGCGCTTCACGCCTTAGTCCTCACCTTCCTTTTCGTTCTCGTCCGCTTCGCGCGCCCAGAAAAAGCGGTCGGGTATGTGCTGGCCCATGCCCGGACGAAAGCCAGCGTTCAAGGCCTGCCAGGTATATTCCTGCGCTTCGCGCACCGCTTCGGGAATGTCCAGACCGTTGGCGAGTGTGGCGGCTATGGCCGAGGCAAGCGTACAGCCCGAGCCATGATAGCTTCCTGACAGGCGTTCCCAACTGTCGCTGCGGATCACGCCCTGCTGGCCGTAAAGCGTGTTGATCACCTGCGGCGTATTCTCGTGGGTACCCGTAATCAGCACGTATTCGCAGCCCATCTCCAGAATGCGCTTGGCACAGTCCTCTAGAGAGCGCTCCTCGTCGCCGCCATCGTCGGCCAGGCGCCGCGCCTCCAGGCTGTTGGGCGTGATAATGGTGGTCTGCGGGATCAGCATTTCGCGCATGGCTTCTATCAGTTCCTCGGTCGCCATCTCGTCGCCGCGGCCCGACGCCAGCACCGGATCGAGAATCAGCGGCACGTCCGGATAGTCCGACACCACCTCGGCGATAGCGGCGCAGTTTTCCACGCTGCCTACCAGACCGATCTTAAACGCGGCCACCGGCATGTCCTCGAGCAGCACGCGCGCTTGGTCGCTGACCCAGTCGGCATCAATCGGCAGCATGTCTTCGACCCCGGCGGTGTCCTGTACCGTGATCGCCGTGACGACCGTAAGAGCATGGCAACCCATGCTAGACAACGTAAGCAGATCTGCTTGGATGCCGGCGCCGCCGGTGGGATCTGCGGCGGCAAAGCTGAGAACGATCGGCGGCAGGGGAGTGGGCATTGTGGGCGCCATGCTGGAACAAGACATGGCAACAGGGTAAGATGCGGCGCTATTTTAACCCAAACCCAGGCCAAGAACATGACAGCCGCATCGAGCAGCACCGAATTCAAAACTTGGATGTGCCTCATCTGCGGCTACATCTACGACGAGGCCGCCGGCGTCCCCGACGAGGGCATAGCCCCAGGAACCCGCTGGGCGGATGTACCCATTAACTGGACCTGCCCCGAGTGCGGTGCACGCAAGGAGGACTTCGAGATGGTGGAAATCTAGCCCTGTTTTTCCGCGATCAAGCCAACCCCCAGAAACCCCTTGCAGCCTATTGCAAGCTAAATTGTATATGTCCCGCCACAGGTCTAAAATAGACCCGTGGCGATCGATCTTACCCACCATTTTCTTATCGCGATGCCGAATATGGTGGACCCTTATTTTGCCAAGTCCCTCACTTACATCTGCGAACACAACGAGCAGGGTGCGTTGGGTGTGGTAATCAACCGCCCGATCGATCTGAGCCTTCAAGCACTGTTCGAACGCATTAATCTGAAACTTGAGCCGCATGAACTGCACGACATCCCGGTCTATTTTGGCGGCCCGGTGCAGACCGACCGCGGGTTCGTGTTGCATCAGCCGCCAGGAGAATGGCACGCCACGCTCAAGGTGCGCGATTGCCTCGGTCTCACCACCTCCAAAGACATACTCGAGGCCGTAGGCAAGGGTAGTGGTCCAGTCAAAATGCTGGTAACCCTAGGCTACTCCGGCTGGGCCGCCGGACAACTGGAGCATGAACTTGGACAGAACGCCTGGCTGACCGTGGAAGCGGGAGAGCAAATCATCTTCGATCTGCCGGCGGAGGAAAAACTGCCCGCGGCGATGGAACTGTTAGGCGTGGATTTCGCGAGACTGTCCGAGGACACCGGACATGCTTGAGCGGTGTAGGGACGCAAGGGTGACGAGCAGCAACCAAACAAGCCCGGCGCTATCTGCTCCCCGCGTTGCGACAGGAACAGTCCTCGCATTCGATTTCGGCCAAAAATTCACTGGTGTCGCGGTCGGCGAGTCCAGCGTCGGCTTGGCACATCCCCTGGGACTGATCACCGCGGAAGGCAGCGCGGCGCGTATGGATGAAGCTGCCGCGTTGGTCTCCGAGTGGAAGCCCGGCGCCCTGGTGGTGGGCTTGCCGTTTTCCATGGATGGCACCGAGCATGAATTGACGCGGCGCTGCCGTCGCTTTGCGCGCCAATTGGAGGCCCGTTTCAGGCTTCCGGTCATGCTTGTGGACGAGCGCCTGAGTTCGGCTGCGGCCGAAGAAGCGTTAAGGGCGGTGGGAAAAGGCGGGCGCAAGCACAAGTTGCGCGCCCACCAGGTGTCGGCACAAATCATTTTGCAGAGCTATTTCGATGACCCCGGTACTTCCCGATCCTGAAGCCCTGTGCGCGGAGCTGGTGCTTCAGCTCAAACCGCAGGTCACTGCCGACACCGCCCTTGTCGGAATCCACACGGGCGGGGTTTGGCTGGCCGAGCGGCTGCACGCCGCGCTCGGCATCGCGCTGCCGCTGGGAGTGCTCGACATATCGTTCTATCGCGATGATTTCGACAAGACCGGACTGCATCCGCAGATAAAGCCTTCGCAGATCCCGTTTGAGGTCAACGGCCGCCACATCGTCCTAGTCGACGATGTGCTCTACACCGGCCGCACCGTGCGCGGCGCGATGAACGAGTTGTTCGACTACGGCCGGCCGGCCTCGATCAGTCTCGCCGTGCTGATCGACCGCGGAGGGCGCGAGCTGCCGGTCGCCGCCGAATATGTTGGCGCCAGACTGGAGGTGCCATCAGGGCGCATGCTGGTGCTGGACCGCGACGAAAACGGCAAACTCAGGCTAAAACTGGATGCGTAACCCACAATTGAACGACAAGGGCGAGCTGCAGCACCTGCTTACCATAGAGGGCCTGCCGCGCGAGACACTTACACATATTCTCGATACCGCGACCTCTTTCGTCGGCGTCACCGCGCGCGAAGTCAAGAAGGTGCCGCTGCTACGCGGAAAATCGGTATTCAATTTGTTCTTCGAGAACTCCACGCGCACACGCACCACCTTCGAGATCGCCGCCAAGCGCCTATCGGCCGACGTCATTAACCTGAACATCGCGGTTTCCTCGCATACCAAGGGCGAGACACTGCTCGACACGGTAGACAATCTTTCCGCCATGCATGCCGACATGTTTGTGGTGAGGCACGCGGAAAGCGGCGCGCCGCATCTGATCGCGAGCCACGTGGCCAGCCACCTGCACGTGGTCAATGCCGGCGACGGCCGCCACGCGCACCCTACTCAGGGTCTGCTCGATCTCTACACGATCCGCCACTACAAGAAGGATTTCACCAGGCTCTCGGTAGCCATCGTCGGGGACATACTGCACTCGCGCGTCGCGCGCTCGCTGATACACGCCCTAACGGTCATGGGTACGCCGGATGTGCGCGTCATCGGACCGATGACGCTGATCCCCGCCGGCGCGGAGAAACTGGGTGTAAAGGTGTTCTACGATCTGGAGCAGGGTTTGCGCGACGTCGACGTGGTGGTCATGCTGCGCCTGCAAAGTGAACGCATGCGCGGCGCCCTGCTGCCCTCTGCACAGGAATTCTTTAAATACTACGGCCTGACGCCGGAAAAACTGGCGCTGGCCAAGCCCGACGCCATCGTCATGCATCCGGGGCCGTTGAACCGCGGCGTGGAAATAGATTCCGCGGTAGCGGACGGTTCGCATGCGGTGATCCTGTCGCAGGTGACGTTCGGCATAGCGGTCAGAATGGCGGTGATGAGCATACTGGCAGGAAACTGAATTAAATGAAGATTCACATCAAGAACGGTCGGCTGATCGATCCAGGCAATAACCTTGACGCCCAGGCGGACCTGTTTATCGCCGCCGGCAAGGTCGCCGCCGTGGGCAAGGCGCCGGCGGGCTTCAACGCCAATCGCGTAATCGATGCTACTGGCTTGGTGGTCTGCCCCGGCCTGATCGACCTGGCGGCGCGGCTGCGCGAGCCCGGCTACGAATACAAGGCGACTCTGGAATCGGAAATGCTCGCCGCCGCCGCCGGCGGCGTGACCAGCCTCGCCTGTCCGCCTGACACCGAACCGGTGCTGGATGAACCCGGCTTGGTGGAAATGCTCAAGCACCGCGCGAAGACGCTGAACTTGGCGCACGTTTATCCGATCGGCGCGCTCACAGTGAAGCTCGCCGGCGAACAGCTCACCGAGATGGCGGAACTGCGTGACGCCGGTTGCGTAGGCTTCTCGCATGCCGACGTACCGCTGCAGGACAGTCAGGTGCTGTGGCGCGCATTGCAGTACGCCGCCACCTTCGATTTTCGCGTCTGGCTGCGCCCGCAGGACGGATATTTGGCGAAGGACGGAGTGGCGCACGACGGTGAAGTCGCCACGCGCCTGGGGCTCGCTGGAATTCCCGCTTTTGCCGAGACCATCGCAATTGCCACCATAGTGGAAACGATGCGCGCCACCGGTGCGCGCGTGCACCTGTGCCGCCTGTCGACACGCGATGGCGTGAACATGGTGCGCGCCGCCAAGCGCGACGGCCTGCCGATCAGCTGCGATATTGGCATTCACCACGCGCACCTTTCGGAAATGGACCTGGGTTATTTCGACTCACATTGTCACCTGCAGCCGCCGCTGCGCAGCGCACGCGACCGCGACGCGCTGCGCGAGGGGCTGAAAGACGGCACCATAGACGCACTCTGCTCCGACCATACGCCGGTAGACGAGGATTCGAAGCTGCTGCCTTTCGCTGAATCGGAAGCAGGCGCCACCGGTTTGGAACTGCTGCTGCCGCTTACGCTGAAGTGGGCTCTCGAAATGAAAATTCCGCTGGTGCAGGCGCTCGCCCGCATCACCAAAGAGCCGGCGCGCATCCTAGGCGTGGACGCCGGCCACCTGTCAGAGGGACACAACGCCGATGTCTGCGTATTCGATGCGGAGCACTATGGCAAGGTGAGCGTAGCCGCGCTCAAGAGCCAGGGCAAAAACACACCCTTCCTCGGCATCGAACTGCCCGGCAAGGTGTGCTACACCTTGCTGCAGGGCCAGGTCGTCTACGACGTGGGAAACGCCTAACCCTAGGCTGGTTCGCCTTCTTGCTCAAGCAGCGCGGCAGGCTGCAGACCCGCTGCTGCCACAAATACCGTCTTGCGGCGTGAACCCATCCCGCGCGTGATGATTACCTGGCTCCTCTTCACGCGCAGCCGCCGGGCGAGAAATTCAATCAGACATGCATTGGCTTTCCCGTCCACCGGCGGCGACGCGAGACGCAGCTTGAGACAGTCGCCGTATAGACCGACGACTTCGGTACGCTTAGCGCCAGGCTGGACGTGAATGCGAAGAGCGACGCCATCGCGCTTGGTCTCATACCAGCTCAAAACAGCGCCGCCACCGAACGCTCAAGGTAATCGAGCGGGATCAGCAGCATTTGCGCGATGACCAACGCGAACAACGGCGATAGGTCCACATTGCCGATCGGCGGTATCAATCGCCGGAACGGGCGCAGGAAAGGGGCAGTAAGCGCGTTGAACAGCGGCGCCAGCGGCGCGTACGGATTGACCCAGCTGATCACCGCCTGAATCAGGATGACGCCGATCAGCAGATACAGGCTGTAGCGAACTAATTCCAACAAGCTTAAAGTCAAGAAGATCCCGATCAACAGCCCCGGCCCGCTGACAACGCCTCTGTCTCCGAGCAAATAGAGCAGGAACAAAAGCAGTGCCTCGACCAGCCAGGCGAGCAGCAAACTCGCCAGATCAACGCCTAAAATTCCTGGAATGAAGCGCCGCGCCGGCAGCACCAGCCAGTTGGTCAGGGCGCTGACGAACTGCCCCAATGGATTGCGGTACGGTGCGCGCATGAGTTGCATATAAAAGCGCGCCAGCAACACAAAAACAAAAAAGCCGAATATCGTGTCCAGCAAGAATCGCAGAATTTGGTTAAGCATTCATCTCGCCCGAAAGGAAATGCAGCGGCCAGCCATCGCTAAAGGCCGGTTTAACAACCATCGCCTCACACCTTACATTATGCGCGGTGATCCACACGAGCCGCCAGTTGGTCATCCGTCGGCGCCCAGTTGCTCGCCCAGCTCGTGCGCCCGCTGGTTGGCTGCGTGCAAAGCCCGCACAATCAGTCCCTTGACCCGGTCGGCCTCCATGCTGGCAATGGCGCGCTCGGTCGTGCCGCCCTTGGAGGTGACGCGCTCGCGCAGCAGTGCCACGTCTTCCGGGCTCTGTGCGGCCAACCTGGCCGTTCCGACGAAGGTCTCGACTGCGAGTTTCCTCGCGTCCATGGGGGAAAAGCCCATTTCATGTGCCGCCTGCTGTAGCGCCTCGATGAAATAGAGCACATAAGCCGGACCGCTGCCGGAAATCGCCGTAACCGGATCGAGCAGGCTTTCCTTCGTCACCCATAGCGTCGCACCTACGGCGCCGAGCACGGACTCCGTCAAGGCGCGCCCCGCAGGGCCGACTGCGGCGCTCGCGTACAGGCCGCTGATCCCGGCCCCTATGAGCGCCGGCGTATTCGGCATACAGCGCACCAGGGTAGCGTAGCCTCCGAGCCAACGTGACAAATCAATCAGGCGAATGCCAGCGGCAATGCTGATAACGAGTTCGCGCGTCAGCAGTGGTTGCAGCGCCTGAGCGGCAATGCGCAGATGTTGCGGCTTTACTGCCAGCACTATCACGTCGCCCAGCGGCGCGGCGGCCGCCATGCTACCGACGCAGCTGATGCCGAACTGCTCGGCAAGCCGCTCGCGCGCCTCTGCCTGAAGCTCGACCACACGGATGCCGGCGACCTCCTGGCCCTTTTCGATCAGGCCGCCGATCAGCGCTGTCGCCATATTGCCGCCACCAATGAAGGTAATGTTCACGACTTTTTCCTTTCGCCGAATATGGCGGTGCCGATGCGCACGATGGTGGCGCCCTCCATCACCGCCGCCTCCAGATCCTGCGACATTCCCATCGAGAGTGTGTCGAGCCCGAATCCGGCGTCGTTGAGCTGCTCAAGCAGCAGGCGCAGGCTGGCGAAGCGCCGGCGCTGCAACGCGAAGTCGCCGCCGGGCTCAGGAATCGCCATCAGCCCGCGCAAGCGGAGCTGCGGCAAGGCGCGCACCGCCTCTGCCAGCGGCCGCAACCCCTCTGGCGTCACGCCGCTCTTGCTCGGCTCCGCGCCCAGGTTCACCTGCAGACAGACGTCCAGAGGCGCTCGCCCCGCGGGTCGCGCTTGCGCCAGGCGCTGCGCGATGTTCGCTCGCGCGACCGTATGCACCCAATCGAAATGTTCGGCGATGATACGCGTCTTGTTGCTCTGGAGTGCGCCGATGAAGTGCCAGACAAGAGGCAAGTCTGCCAAAGCGTTCATCTTCTCCAGCGCCTCCTGCAGGTAATTCTCGCCGAATTCGCTTTGGCCCGCCGCATACGCGGTGCGCACCTCGACTGCGGAAAAGGTCTTGCTCACAGCGAGCACAGTAATACCGCTTGACGCGCGCCCCGCCGCCAGCGCCGCTGCCGCGATGCGCGCCCGTACGACTTGCAAGTTACTCGCGATTGTGGACATAATTTGGCGCGGGCGTGAGCGCGGGAACCCGGCGACGAATCGCACCCAATCGGTCAGTTGCAGTCTCGCCTGGCGCGTCACTCAGCATGGAGCAATTATAAATGGATATCTCGGAGCTGCTCGCGTTCGTAGTCAAAAACAAGGCGTCGGACCTGCACCTGTCGGCCGGACTGCCGCCGATGATCCGCGTGCACGGCGACATTAAGCGGATAAACCTGCCTGCCATGGATCATAAAGACGTCCACGGCATGATCTACGACATCATGAACGACGGCCAGCGCAAGTTCTATGAGGAGAACCTCGAGTGCGATTTCTCCTTCGCCATCCCAGGGTTGGCGCGCTTTCGCGTCAATGCGTTCGTCCAAAATCGCGGCGCTGCGGCAGTGATGCGGACCATCCCCTCCAAGATCCTTTCGCTCGCCGACCTGAAATGCCCGAAGATCTTTGAATCCATCGCCGACCAGCCGCGCGGCGTAGTGCTGGTGACCGGTCCGACCGGCTCGGGCAAGTCCACCACGCTGGCGGCGATGGTCAATCACAAAAACGAAACGGAAGAAGGCCACATCCTCACCATCGAAGACCCGATTGAGTTTGTGCACGAATCGAAGAAGTGTCTGATCAACCAGCGCGAAGTCGGACCGCACACCCTTTCCTTCAATAACGCCCTGCGCAGCGCCTTGCGGGAGGACCCGGACGTGATTCTGGTGGGGGAGATGCGCGACCTGGAAACCATCCGTCTGGCGCTGTCCGGCGCGGAGACCGGCCACCTCGTGTTCGGCACACTGCACACCAGTTCGGCGGCGAAGACCATAGATCGCATCGTCGACGTATTTCCTGCCGCCGAGAAGGACATGATCAGGGCGATGATCTCCACCTCGCTGCGTGCGATCATCTCGCAGACGCTGCTCAAGACCAAGGATGGCTCCGGCCGCGTCGCCGCGCACGAGATCATGATAGGCACGCCCGCCATCAACAACCTGATCCGCGAGGCCAAGATCGCGCAGATGTACTCGGCGATCCAGACCGGTCAGCAGTTCGGCATGCAGACGCTGGACCAAGATCTGCAGAGTTTGGTAAAGAGGAACGTAATATCGGTTGCGGAGGCGCGCAGCAAAGCGGCCAATAAGGAAAACTTTCCCGGCGGTTAGCCGGCGCAGGTTGCGCCCCATGCCGGGTTCGGCGTGGAGGCAAAACAACGCGAGCAAAGCGGGCGCGGCCTGTGAGGTGATTTCCGGGTATATTTTGGACGAATACTGTCTTCGAGGTGAAATATGGATAGCGGCCAGTCAACAAAATTCATGTATGACCTGCTGCGGCTGATGCTCAGCAAGAAGGGTTCCGATTTGTTCATCACCGCGGACTTCCCGCCGGCGATAAAGATGGATGGAAAAATGACGCCGGTGATGGATCAGAAGCTTACTGGCCAGCATACCGCTGATCTCGTGCGAGCAATGATGAATGATAAGCAGGCGGCCGAGTTCGAGGCGACCAAAGAGTGCAATTTCGCCATCTCCCCATCAGGCATCGGGCGCTTTCGCGTAAACTGTTTTGTGCAGCAGGGCAAGGTCGGCATGGTGCTGCGCACGATTACCACGACGATACCAAAATTCGAGGATCTGGGGCTGCCGCCCGTGCTCAAAGACGTGGTTATGAACAAACGCGGGCTGGTGATTATGGTGGGGGGCACCGGTTCGGGCAAATCGACTACGCTGGCAGCGATGATAGGCTACCGCAACCACAACAGCTACGGCCACATTATCACCATCGAGGATCCGGTCGAGTACGTGCACCCGCACGTCAACTGCCTGATTACGCAACGCGAAGTTGGCGTGGATACGGCTTCCTGGGAGGCGGCGCTGCACAATACCTTGCGCCAGGCGCCGGACGTGATCCTGATCGGCGAGATACGCTCAAGGGAAACCATGGAGCACGCGGTGGCCTTCGCAGAAACCGGCCACCTGTGCATGGGCACGCTGCACGCCAATAGCGCCAATCAGGCGCTGGACCGCATCATCAATTTCTTTCCCGAGGAACGTCGGGCCCAGCTGTTGATGGATCTGTCGCTGAACCTCAAAGCACTGGTTTCTCAGCGCTTGATACCCCTGAAAGAAGGCAAGGGGCGCACCGCCGCGATCGAGATCATGCTCAACTCACCGTTGATCGCAGACCTGATTTTCAAGGGCGAAGTGCATGAGATCAAAGAAATCATGAAGAAGTCGAGGGAACTGGGAATGCAGACCTTCGACCAGGCCCTGTTCGATTTGTACGAAGCGGGAAAAATCAGCTACGAGGACGCGTTGCGGAACGCCGACTCGGTGAACGATCTGCGCCTCAATATCAAGCTGCACGGCAAGGAATCGCAGAATCGCGACATCAGCGCGGGCATCGAGCACTTGAATATCGTTTGAGTCGTGCGTTTGGGCCTTATATATCGAGCCGCGCGATCAGTGCGTTGCTTTCGATGAAGGCGCGGCGCGGCTCGACGTCGTCGCCCATGAGCTTTGAAAAGATCTCGTCGGCGACGATACCGTCCTCGATCTGCACGCGTAACAGGCGCCGTTTGGCCGGATCCATGGTAGTTTCCCACAGCTGCTCCGGATTCATCTCTCCCAGGCCCTTGTAGCGCTGCAGCGCGGCGTTCTTTTCGACCTCCTGCAGCAGCCAGGCCATTGCCTCGCCAAAATCCTTCACCGACTGCCGCTTTTCGCCGCGATTGACAACCGCACCTGGTCCAATCAGGCCTTCGAGCAGATGCGCCGTGCTGAGCAGCTGTTGATAATCGCCGGAAAGCACAAAGTCTTCGTCAATTACGCATTTTCGGCTGTTACCGTGCACATTGCGCTCGATCAGAAGACGATGCCGCTCGTGGCGTTCGTCGAAGCGCGGCGTTACCACCATCTCCTGGGCGGCGAGCACGCGTTGCAGCCGTTCCGCGCTCACTCTCGCGGCCTCGGCGTCGCGCAGATCCAGCTTAAGCCCGTTGCCCAAGATTGCCACCAGTACATCGCGGTCGATGAGCCGCGCGATGCGGTCGATCACGGCGCGCGACAACAGATACGAACTGGCAAGCTGCTGCAGCGCCTCGCCCGAGATCGGCTGGCCATCCTGTCGTGGCAGCAGCGTCGCCCCCACCAATGCTTGTTTGAGCATGTACTGGGACAATTCGTGCTCGTCCTTGAGGTAGCGTTCCTCCTTGCCGATCTTGGCCTTGAACAGCGGCGGCTGGGCGATATAGATATGGCCACGCTCGACCAGGTCCGGCATCTGGCGGTAGAAGAAAGTCAGCAGCAGCGTGCGGATGTGTGCGCCATCGACATCTGCGTCAGTCATAATGATAATGCGGTGGTAGCGCAGCTTGGCCAGGTTGTAGTCGTCCTTGATGCCCGTTCCGAGCGCCGTGATCAAGGTGGCGATCTCGGCGAACGAAATGAGCTTGTCGAAACGCGCCTTCTCGACGTTGAGTATCTTGCCCTTGAGCGGCAGAATCGCCTGAAATTTACGGTCGCGTCCCTGCTTGGCCGAGCCGCCTGCGGAGTCGCCCTCCACCAGGTAGATTTCGCATAGCGCCGGGTCCTTCTCCTGGCAGTCGGCGAGCTTACCGGGCAGGCCCATGCCATCGAGCACGCCCTTGCGCCGCGTCATTTCGCGCGCCTTCCTCGCGGCTTCGCGCGCGCGCGCAGCGTCGACGATCTTGGCGATGATGGTCTTGGCGTCGCCGGGCCGCTCGAGCAGGAACTCGGTAAGTTTGACAGCGACTACCTCCTGTACTACCGGCTGTACCTCCGAACTCACCAGCTTGTCCTTGGTCTGCGAGGAAAATTTTGGCTCCGGCACTTTCACCGAAAGCACACAACTCAGACCCTCGCGCATGTCCTCTCCGGTGGTCTCTACCTTGGCCTTCTTAGCCAGTTCCTGGCCCTCGATATATTGGTTAAGCGTGCGCGTCATCGCCGCGCGCAGTCCGGTCAGGTGGGTGCCGCCGTCGCGCTGCGGAATGTTATTAGTGAAGCAAAGCACCTGCTCCTGATACGAGTCGTTCCACTGCATAGCGACTTCGACGACGATACCGTCTTTTTCGCCTACGGCATGAAATATGTTGTTATGCAGCGCCGTCTTGTTGCGGTTGATGAACTCTACAAAACCCCTGACGCCTCCGGAAAAGGCGAAATTTTCCTCCTTGCCCGCGAGTTGATCGACCAAACGGATCTTGACTCCGTTGTTGAGGAAGGACAATTCGCGCAGCCGTTTCGCCAGGATGTCGTAGTGATATTCGACCTTATTGAAAGTGACTGGACTCGCGAGAAAATGTACTTCGGTACCGCGACGCTCGGTCGAGCCGATTTCCTGCAACGGCGCGATGGGGACACCGTCGCGGAACTCCATGCTGTAGGCCTTGCCGTCGCGACGTATGGTGAGACGAAGCCACTCTGATAAGGCATTTACCACGGACACGCCGACGCCGTGCAGACCGCCTGAAATTTTGTAAGAGTTGTTATCGAACTTACCCCCTGCGTGGAGTTCGGTCATTACAATTTCCGCGGTCGAGCGCCCCTGCTCGTCATCGGGATGTTTTCCTGTGGGAATACCGCGCCCGTTGTCGGTGACGCTAATGGAATTATCGGTATGGATAGTGACCGTGATGTCGTCGCAATAACCTGCCAATGCCTCATCAATGGCATTGTCCACCACTTCAAACACCATATGGTGCAGGCCGGTACCATCGGAAGTATCGCCGATGTACATGCCTGGGCGCTTGCGCACGGCGTCCAGGCCCTTGAGCACCTTGATGCTGCTTTCCTCATAATCACCATTGCCAACGTGCTGCGGACTAGTTTTATCGTTCATTCCCGTTATTCTCTTTACCGGCGTTACAAACCCGTTGCAACTCGGGTGCTTGCGCTGTTTCGATGTCGGATCGCCTTAGATGCGCATCGGCATTACGACATATTTGAAGTCGTCGTTTCCCGGAACGGTAATCAGGGCGCTTGAGTTGGCGTCGCCCAAAGCGCACTCGACCTCGGCGCAGTCAAGATTATTGAGCACGTCCTGTAGATAGTTAACGTTGAATCCTATGTCCAGGCCTTCTCCGGTATACGTTACATCAAGCTCCTCCTGCGCTTCTTCTTGCTCGTTGTTGCTACAGATGATTTTTAGGCTGCCATCGACCAATACCCAGCGTACGCCTTTGAACTTTTCGTTCGTTAGAATAGCCGCGCGTTGCAAGGCTTGCAGCAGCTCGATCCTGTTGAGCAGCAACTTCTTATCATGCGTAGTCGGAATGACCCTCGCGTAATCTGGAAACTTGCCGTCGACCAGCTTAGAAATAAGAACGATACCTCCAAAGGAGAAGCGCGCCTGGGTCGGCGACAGCTCTACTTCGATCGGGTCGTCGCTATCAGACAGGAGCTTGGACAACTCGAGAATGGCCTTGCGCGGCAAAATTACCTCTTGCGTTCCTTCGCTTTTGTGAGCCGCGCTCGCCAGCGCCAGGCGATGACCGTCTGTCGCTACCACGGTGATTTTGTCGCCTGCCGAGACCAACAACAAACCGTTCAGGTAGTAACGAATGTCCTGCTGCGCCATGGCATATTGCGCCGACAAAAACAAATGCTTTAGCACCTTTTGTGGCAAAACCATTTTGGTGCTGGCGCCCTCTGCCAGAGACAGCTTTGGAAAATCCTCGGCGGGGAGGGTTTGCAGGTTGAAGCGGCTCTTTGCCGCTTTCACCTGAAGCTTTTTTTCCTGTAGCGCGAGCGTAACCTCGGACTGTTCTGGCAGAGCTCGTAGGATATCGAGCAGTTTTCTCGCTCCAACAGTGATCGACTTTTTCTCCCCCTGATTATCGCAGACAGCCTGCGCGGATATCTGTATTTCGATATCAGTAGCAATGACGGTAAGGTTGGTTCCATCGCGCTCCAGAAGCACATTGGAAAGGACAGGTAGGGTGTGGCGCCGTTCGATAATCCCGGAAACAGCGTAGAGCGGTTCAAGGAGGCTCTCCCTGTTCATCTTAATTATATTCATTATATCTTCCTGATAATGATGATAATGCTCGTCTTTTCTGTGGGTATCTCAAAATTGCATATTGTATTCATATTGTTGATGCAGGTTTAGCACCGGTATAAGGCTCTAGAGTTGTGTTAATTAATTGTGAACAAAATGGCGGTTCCCGGAAAATCTCATTTAGTCCACAGGAAGCAACTAACTTGTTAGCACGTAACTTTATCCTTTCAGCACCTGCTCCAGAACGTGGTAGTCGTGGTTGATCTGGGAGTGTTTCTCACGTAGCGCCGCTATCGTTCGGCAGGCGTGTAGTACTGTCGTATGATCACGATTGCCAAATGCATCGCCTATGTCGGGCAGGCTATGTTGTGTGAGTTCCTTCGCCAGAGCCATTGCCATCTGCCTCGGCCTGGCCACGTTGCGGCTGCGTTTCTTGGAATGCATGTCGGATATCTTGATCTTGTAAAATTCCGCAACGGTCTTTTGAATGTTGTCGATGGAAATCTGTCGGTTTTGCACGGATAGCAAATCCTTGAGTGCTTCCTTTGCGAGATCAAGCGAAATATCTTTGCCGTTAAAACGAGAGAACGCAATAACGCTCTTCAGCGCACCCTCTAATTCGCGTACGTTGGAGCGAATGTGTTTGGCAATGAAGAAGGCAACGTCTTCGTCCAAGCGCACCGAGATCGCCTCGGCCTTTTTAAGAACGATGGCGACGCGCATCTCCTGTTCGGGCGGCTCGATGCCTACCGATAGGCCCCAGGAAAAGCGCGACTTGAGCCTCTCCTCAATGCCGTTGATGTCTTTTGGGTAAGTGTCGCAGGTGATGATGACCTGCTTGTGGGCTTCTATCAGAGCGTTAAAGGCGTAGAAGAATTCTTCCTGGGTGCGGTCCTTGCCGCTGAAAAACTGGATATCGTCGATTAACAGCAGATCCAGGGAATGGTAGTAGCGCTTGAACTCGTCGAAAGACTTTTGATGGTAAGCGCGTACCACGTCGGAGATATACTGTGCCGCATGCAGATAACGCACCTTGGCTGTAGGATGTTGCGCTAGCACGTTGTTACCAACTGCATGGATCAGGTGGGTCTTGCCCAAACCAACCCCGCCGTAAACGAACAGCGGGTTATAGGAGGTACCAGGGTGCTCGGACACCTGCAGTCCTGCCGCGCGAGCCAACTGGTTGGCTTTGCCGATAACGAAGTTGTCGAATGTAAACTCCTGGATCAGGCCCGCCTTGTCATGTCCGCTGGAGCGCCGGCTTGCGGGCTGCGTGATTGGGGCGGGCGGCTTGGCGGCTGCATCCGCTTGTGTCATCGCCAAGCTCACGCGTATAGGGGAGGAGAAATACTCGGCGGCCATCGCCTCGATGCGGGCGAGGTAGCGGTTCTTGATCCAGTCCAGGACGAAGCGGTTCGGCGCGAGGAGAGCAATCTGCCCGGAAGGCGTCTTGCTATCTAATCGAAGGGGCTTGATCCAAGTATTGAACTGCTGTGCCGGGAGCTCATTTTCTAGACGGCTCAGGCAGGAAAGCCAGAATCTTTCCATAAACCTGTTTTAATATGTGGCGACATTTGAAAAATAAAGACGACAACAAGGCAGCATTTTAGCTGGTCGCGTGGAAGTTATCCACAGGCATTTTTTGACTTGGGCGCAAACATGCCATTGACAATAAATGCCATTTAGGGGTTAAATGCCGGGTTCTGTCGTAAGCAAGAAAGAGTCCCAATATGAAGCGCACTTATCAGCCTTCCGTAATCCGTAGAAAACGCACCCATGGCTTTTTGGTGCGCATGCGCACCCGAGGTGGTCGCGCGGTCATACGCGCGCGACGGGCCCGCGGCCGGGCCCGTCTTTCGGTTTGAGGAAAGGCTCCCAGTTCGGCTTCCCCCAGGAGCAAAGGCTGCGCCGCAAGGCGCAAATCACGTTAGTGCTCGCGCGCGGCCGGTCCATGGGCGACGGCGGCTTGCAGCTGCATTCGCTGCCTAGCGAGAGCGGTCCGCGCCTGGGAGTGATTGCCGGCCGGCACGCCTGGCCCCGAGCGGTGGACCGTAATCGCTTCCGGCGCTTGGCGCGCGAGTCTTTTCGTCTATTGCAACACAGGCTGCAGCAGCGCGACTATATTGTGAGGGCGCGCAACCCGCAGCGCAGGGCGCCAGACGGCACTGAGATTCAGAAGTTGCTTGTTGCGTGGTGTACCACTGACGGAGGGGAGCGAGCTTGAGCAGGCTGCTACTCGTCCTGATCAAAGGTTACCGCTACTTTATTAGCCCGTTGTTGGGGCAAAGTTGCCGCTTTTTCCCCAGCTGTTCGGATTATGCTGCGCAGGCTATAGAGAAGCACGGTGCCGCGTACGGCGGCTGGCTTTCACTGAAACGCATTGCTCGCTGCCACCCCTGGCACCCCGGTGGTTATGACCCTGTACCCTGAGCCCCTATGGATACGCAACGCCTGATTCTCTTCTTCGTGTTTTCTTTCTCGCTTCTGATGCTGTGGGATTCGTGGCAGAAGGAACACCGCCCGCCGGTCCCGCCAAGTGCGCAAATTGGACAGCAGGCTTCTGCCGCGGCGAACGTGCCCAGTCCTAGCGTGCCGACGCAGGCAACACCGGCAGCACAGCAAAGCCCCGGAAACGCCATACCGCCGGCCACTGCCGTAGAAGGGAAGGGAGAGATACTAAAGGTCAAGACGGATGATTTCATTGCGGATATCGATTTGCGGGGCGGCAATATCGTGCGCCTTGAGTTGCTCAAGCAGAAAGATTCGGTGAACCAAAAGAAAAATTTTGTTCTGTTCTCACCGGTGCACCACTATGCGGCAGAAAGCGGCTTGATCGGTCCCGGTCTGCCGACGCATAAGACCCTTTTCAAGGCGGAATCGAGCCATTATGTGCTTGCCCCGGGAGAAGACAAGCTGCAGGTAAGGCTGGATGCTCCCGGCCCGGACGGAATAAGGACGGTAAAGATACTCACCTTCCACCGCGGAAGTTACATTATCGATATCACCCACGAGATCATCAATGGCAGCACGGCGCCGGTGGCCGCTCACGCCTACTTTCAGTTTGTGCGCGACGGTGTCCCGCCTGCTGGCGATCCAAGAATGGTCAGATCCTATACAGGCGCCGCGATCTATACGGCGCAGGAGAAATACCATAAGATTTCCTTCAGCGATCTGGAGAAAGACAAGGCTAGTTATCCCAAGACCGCCGACAACGGCTGGATCGCTATGCTGCAGCATTATTTCGTCGCAGTCTGGCTGCCGAAGCAGGGGAGTCAGCGCGAGTATTACGCCAAGGCCCTCGCCGATAAGCTCTATTCTGTTGGTGTAATTGTGCCGATGGCGGTGATTCCGCCTAAGTCTAGCGGTAGCGTTACCGTTTCGCTTTACGCCGGACCGCAGGAACAGGACGCATTGAAAGCCATCGCGCCTGGGCTGAACCTGACGGTCGATTACGGCTGGCTTACGGTGATTGCCGCGCCGATATTTTCGCTACTGCAGTTTCTTCACAAACTGGTGGGGAACTGGGGCGTTGCCATCATTTTGCTCACCGTGCTCATCAAGGCGGCTTTCTTCCCGCTTTCGGCGGCGAGCTACAAGTCCATGGCAAAAATGAAGTTGGTGACGCCGCGCATGACCAAACTGCGCGAGCAATATGGCAACGACCGTGCGCGCCTGAACCAGGCGATGATGGAACTGTACAAGACCGAGAAAATCAATCCACTGGGCGGCTGTCTGCCGATCGTGGTGCAGATCCCGGTGTTCATTTCTCTGTACTGGGTGCTGCTCGCCAGCGTAGAACTGCGCCACGCGCCGTTCTATCTATGGATACACGACTTGTCGGCACCGGATCCGTATTACGTGCTACCGGTCCTGATGATGATCTCCATGCTGGTCCAGACCAAACTCAACCCCGTGCCGCCGGACCCGGTGCAGGCCAAGGTGATGATGGTCATGCCCTTAGCCTTCGGCGTGATGTTCTTTTTCTTTCCCTCCGGCTTGGTGCTTTACTACCTGGTCAACAATATCCTCTCCATCGCGCAGCAGTGGCAGATCAGCCGTATGATGGGAGGCAACAAACAAGATCGAGCGCGGCGCTGACGCAGGGCTTACTTGCGCCGACCTTGCCCGAGGCGGGGTGTAATCCAGGAACTGCGTCTCTAAGAGCACGCCCGTGACCCAGCACGATGACCCGATTGCGGCGATAGCTACAGCCCCCGGACGCGGCGGCATAGGCGTGGTGCGGGTGTCCGGCAAGCGCCTGAGGCCGCTGGCGCAGGCGCTGCTAGGCGAACTGCCCGAGCCGCGCCACGCCGCCCGGGCGGCTTTCCTCGATGCGCATGGAGGGGCCATCGACGATGGCATAGTGCTGTATTTCCCTGCCCCGCATTCGTACACTGGCGAGGACGTGCTCGAGTTGCAGGGTCACGGCGGTCCTGTGGTGATGCAGATGCTGCTCAAGCGCTGCGTCGAGTTGGGGGCGCGTCTGGCGGAGCCGGGGGAATTCACCCGCCGCGCCTATCTCAACGACAAAATCGATCTGGCCCAAGCCGAGAGCGTGGCCGATCTGATAGAGGCCGCCACGGACGGCGCAGCACGCTGCGCGCTGCGCTCGCTGCGAGGCGAGTTTTCGGCCGCGATCGAGGAATTGCTGCGGCAACTGATAGAACTCCGCATGTTAGTGGAGGCGACCCTCGATTTCCCCGAAGAGGAACTCGATCCGCTGGACCGGGCGGACGTCCGTGGTCGTCATGCCAGACTGGTTGGGGCGATAGAAACTGCGCTCGCGCAGAGCCGGCAGGGAAGCTTGTTGCGTACCGGCTTGCAGGTGGTGTTGGTGGGGCGGCCGAACGTGGGCAAGTCCAGCCTGCTGAATCGCCTGGCAGGTGAGGAACTCGCCATGGTCACCGCCATCCCCGGGACTACCCGAGACAGCGTGCGCCAGGCAATCCACATCGACGGGGTACCGCTCAACATCGTCGACACAGCGGGCCTGCGCGACACCCAGGATGAAATCGAGCGCATGGGCATTGCTCGCACATGGAGCGAGATCGGCAGGGCGGACGTGTTGTTGTTGCTGGTGGACGCGCGTTTCGGCGTGACCAGCGAGGACCTGAAGCTTGTGGAGAGCATTGCGCCGAGCGTGAAGCGCGTGTTTGTGCACAATAAGATCGACCTTGCCGACATCGCGCCGCAGGTGCTGCGCGATCACACTTCGACCAGGCTCCACATCTCGGCCAAGACCGGCGCAGGCATGGATTTGCTACGTGCGGAGTTGCTTGCGATTGCAGGTTGGCAGCAGGGAGCGGAAGACTCGTTCATGGCGCGCGAGCGACACCTCATTGCGCTGCGGCAGGCGGCGCATCATGTAGTGCGGGCTGGTGAGCATTTCGGCCGGCCGGAGTTGTTCGCCGAGGAATTGCGCCTGGCGCAGGAGCAGCTCAACAGCATCACCGGTGAGTTCGCTGCCGACGATCTGCTCGGAGAGATCTTTTCTCGCTTTTGTATAGGTAAATGAAGCCGTTTCCATTGCGGCTCGGTCAAGTTCGAACAAAGGACACTAAGGCGCTCGCGCATTCAGACGCTATGCGACCGCCGACGCGATTGAGCCGGCTGACGCCATCCGCCTCGGTGCTGGGCCTTACGGCTTTGCCCTGCCTCGCGCGGCGCCTGGGAGAGGAAGTCGCATGAGTTGGAACCCGCAACAGTACGCGCGCTGTGCCGGGCACCGGGTGCGGCCGGCGCTGGATCTGATCGCACGCAGACCGATCGAGCGTCCGCGGATTGTAGTCGACCTGGGTTGCGGCACGGGTAATGTCACGCGGATGCTGCGCAAGCGCTGGCCTGGCGCCCGAATCGCAGGGGTCGACGG
>DATKUQ010000400.1:0-2832 GCA_035530495.1 Burkholderiales bacterium | reverse complement strand
CGATGCCCTTGAGGTAATAGATGTAATCGACGTTGCGACTCTTCGGGTGCAGTTTGATGAAGCGGTCGCAGGCGGCGAGGGACGAGGCCTGGTCGTCGTCTTTGTAGTACACGTAGGCCAGTTCCATCTGCGCCTGCTCCGCGTAGCGACCATAGGGATAGCGCGCGTCGAGCTTTTCCAGATATTTGATCGCATTGGTGTAGTTGCTGTCGGCGATCGCGTCCCGGGCTTCGCTGTACAGCTTAGCGGCGGACCAGCCCGTAGTTTCGTCTTTCACTGCGGGCAGCATGCTGCACGCACACAACAGCAGGGTCAGGATTACCGCTAAACTACGTCGCATGGTGGCAGGCACAGAAATTGGGGGAACGCAAAATTATAACGCAGTCGCGCTCCACGAGCGGGAAGTTCCCGCCGATTGCGCCGGAATGCGCTTCGACCAGGCCCTGGCGCGGATGTTTCCCGAGCATTCGCGCAGCCGCCTCGCGGCCTGGGTCAAACAGGGCCAGGTGAGGCTCGACCAGGTTGCAGTCGATGCCAAGCGCAAGGTCTGGGGCGGGGAGCGCGTTTCCCTCGCCGTGGCGCCCGAAGCGCGGGACACGGCCGCCGCGGCCGAGGCCATCGAACTCGACATCGTGCACGAGGACGCCGCGCTGCTGGTGCTCAACAAGCCCGCCGGCCTGGTGGTGCACCCGGGCAGCGGCAACTGGCAGGGCACGCTGCTCAACGGCCTGCTGCATCATCACCCGCCGCTCGCCGCCATTCCGCGCGCCGGCATCGTGCACCGCCTGGACAAGGACACCAGCGGCCTCCTGGTCGTGGCCAAGACGCTGGAGGCGCAGACCGACCTGGTGCGGCAGTTGCAGGCGCGCACGGTGAAGCGCCAGTACCTCGCGCTGGTGCACGGCGTGGTCGCGCGCGACGGCTCGGTCGACGCGCCCATAGGCCGGCACCAGACCCAGCGCACGCGCATGGCGGTGACCGAGCACGGCAGGGCGGCGCGCACACACTATCGCGTGCTCGAACGCTGCGCGGGGGCGACGCTGCTCGAGTGCACTCTGGACACCGGACGCACGCACCAGATCCGCGTGCACCTGCAGTCGATCGGCCATCCGCTGGTGGGCGATCCCGTCTATCGCGCCGGGCGCGGAGCAGCGGCCGGGCCGCTGGCGAATTTCAAGCGCCAGGCGCTGCACGCCTACCGCCTGGGCCTGGTGCATCCGGTCAGCGGCGCGGCGATGCAATGGGAAGCGCCGCTGCCCGCGGACATGCGGGAGTTGCTAAGAGCCGTTTCAAAATGAAGACTTCGAATGATGCCCGCAACCGCGTCATCCCGAGCGTAACCAGAATCTGTAGGAGCGGCGCCCTCGCCGCGATCAGAGTGAAGCAGATTCCTCGGCCGAGGATAAACTTCGCGAGAGATCTGAACGCTTTTATCATTGTCATTCGAGATCTGAACGCTTTTATCATTGTCATTCCGAGCGCAGCGAGGAATCTGCTGTTGGATCGATCGACAAAAGCAGATTCCTCGGCCAAGGGCCTCGGAATGACGGAGCATTCCAAAAAATGACGGCTTTCAAAAGATGTCATCCCGAGTTCCCCTCCATGGATAGACCTCGCGAGGAATCGGAACGTTCTTTCACTGTCGTCCCGAGCGCAGCGAGGGATCTGCTTTTCGCCATCGGAGCAAAAGCAGATTCCTCGGGCCAAAGCCCTCGGAATGACAGCGTATTCTGACAATGGGTTCTGAAGAACCTCGCCCCATCAGCGTGCACGGCTGGATCGTGCCCGACTGGCCCGCGCCGCCCAAAGTGCGCGCGCTCATCACCACGCGCGCGGGCGGCGCCAGCCGCGGCGCCTATGCCGGCCTCAACCTCGGCCTGAACTCCGGCGACGAGGCCGAGGCGGTGGCGCGCAACCGCGCCAGCCTGCGGCAATGGCTGCCGGCCGAGCCGCTGTGGCTGCGCCAGGTACACGGGACCGCGGTGGTCGAGGCCGACAGCGCGGAGGGCAGTCCCGAAGCCGATGCCGCGATCGCGCGCCGGCCGCATCGGGTGTGCGCGGTGCTGACCGCCGACTGCCTGCCGCTGCTCCTGTGCGACGAAGAAGGGACCGTCGTCGCCGCGGTGCACGCGGGCTGGCGCGGCCTGTGCGCCGGCGTAATCGAGCAGACGCTGCGCGCCATGGCATGTCCGCCGCAGACGCTGCTCGCCTACCTCGGACCTGCAATCGGGCCAGCCGCGTACGAAGTCGGCGCGGAAGTGCGCGAGGCATTCGTCGCAGCCGATGCGCAATCCGAGACCGCATTCGCGCCGGGCGCGCCGGGCAAGTTCCACGCCGACCTGTATGCGCTCGCGCGGCTGCGCCTGGTGCGCAGCGGCGTAAGCAGCATCTACGGCGGCGACTGCTGCACCTATACCGAGCGCGAGCGCTTCTACTCCTATCGCCGCGACGGCGCCACCGGACGCATGGCGAGCCTTATCTGGATCGACGCTTAGCGCGTAGGAGCAGCGCCCTGTAGGAGCGGCGCGCTGTGGGAGCGGCGCCCCCGTGGGGTTGTAGGAGCGGCGCCCCCGCCGCGACAAGTGCCATGATTAACCACCGATCGGCCCGAGGGCGGGCCTCCCACAAAACCGAACCACCAATCGGCCCGGGGGCGGGCCTCCCACAAAACCGAACCACCAATCGGCCCGGGGGCGGGCCTCCCACGAACCACGACCCACGAACCACGACCCACGAACCACGACCCACGAACCACGAACCACGAACCACGGGGATACCGCATGAAAGTACTGATACTCGGCGCCGGCGCGGTCGGCGGCTATTTCGGCGGCC
>DATKUQ010000399.1:0-4348 GCA_035530495.1 Burkholderiales bacterium | reverse complement strand
GACTGGTGGTCGGAACAGGGAGGCTGCTTCCGGACGGCCGCATCGGGCGCATGGCAGTATTGAAGGAGTGGCGCGCCAAAGGCGCGGGTGCGCTGCTGCTGCAATCCCTGATCGAGCAGGCGCGGCAACGTGGGCACGCGCGCGTGCGCCTGAATGCGCAGCTCGATGCTGCAGGGTTCTACCGGCGTTACGGCTTCGCGGTTTCGGGGCCGGAGTTCATGGAAGCGGGCATACCCCACGTCGCCATGCAGCGCGAACTGACTAAGCCTCCAGCATGTAGCGCAGACTGACGGTGGGGCCGATCTCGCCGCCGGGCAAGACGGTGCGTTCGCTGAAACTGACGCTGCCTTCAGCTCCGAACAGCACGATCGTAGACGAGCGCGTTCCATATTTTGACGACACGATCAGCGCGGGCGACAGCACCCGCTCCAGCTCGGCGCCGACGCCGGTATCGGGAAGCTCGCTCTCGGCCGCCGGTTCGCAATCATGCAGCAGGTCCAGCAGCGCTTCGGCGTTCGGCTCGTCCGCCATGGCCTGCTGCAGACGTTGTTTGCCGCGCACCACTTTTGGCCAGGGCGTATCGAGCAGATTATTCGAAAGTCCATGGATCCCACGCGGCACCTGTTGCACCGACCCGGCGCGGCTGGAGAAATAGAAAATGCCTTCGACGCCCCCGGCCAGCAGATTGAAGCCCTTGTATTCCGGCGCGCGCGCGGCGACGTCCTCGAGGTATTCGCGCGGCTCCCGCTCCGAGGTGAGAAAGTCGCTCACCAGTTGCCCGCGCGAAGGCGCATCGGGTTTGCGCTCGCTCGGGTCACGAAAATTGGTAAGCGCAGCAAAACGACCCGCTCGGGTGACGCCCAGCCAGGTGCCCATACACTCGAGGTCGCGCCCGGCAAGAACCTGCGGATGATCGTGCCAAAACGCCGCTTTCGCCGTCGGCCGCCGATAGTATTCGTCGCGGTTGGCCGCGACCACCAGCGGGTACTCGGGGTGCGCATCGTGCGCGAACAGGATCAGGCACATGGCGCTGCCTCAACCGAGAGCGTAGGGCAGGGGTTCGATGCGCAATACCGGTCCATCGGCGGATTTGAAATGCAGTGCTGCCTTGGCGATGCTGCTGGTCTGCGCCACCGCCAGCAGATCGTAGCCGCCATCCGGCGCGGCCTGTGCATTGACCACCATGCCGCTCGGCTGCCCGTCAGGCTCGCCGCTGAACAAGGCGTCGCCTGCCTGCGGCTGCACCTCGCCTTCCACGTGGGCGAGAATCATGCGCCGCTTGAGCTGGCCGAGGTACTGGGTGCGCGCGACAATTTCCTGGCCGGGATAGCAGCCTTTTTGAAAATTCACCGCGCCTATGAGTTCCATGTTCGCCATCTGCGGCACGAATTGCTCCTGCGTGGCCGGCGTGATCAAGGGTATGCCGTTCCTGATCTCCAGCCATTGCCAGCAGGGCGCGCCGACCGGGGTTAGCACCGCCGCAAGCTTACGCCATGATTGTTCTGCCGATCCGGGGAAGGCGACCAGTTGAAACCTGTCCCCGGGCAGGGCGATGAGGGTGCCAATGACCGGATCGTGGACGAGTTGGTGGGCTGCCTGCGGCAGCACGGGAAACATTTCGCGCAACACTCCCGCGGCCGCCTTGCCGGCCAGGCCCAGAACGGGCCGCGCTTCGCTGGCGTCCTCCAGTTTCACTTTGGCGCGCAGCACGAACATGCCCAGTCGTTTCTGTACCGCCGGCAGCAGGGAGCGCGCGAGTTCCAGGTAATAAACCTCGCCCTCGCGCCACAGCAGGAAATTGGCCAGCATGCGCCCTTTGGCCGAGTTGTAGGCGGCATACTCGCTACGCTCCGGGGCGAGCTGTTTGAGGTCGTTGCTGAGCTGGCCGTGGAGGAAAGTCTGCGCGTCTGCGCCGCTGCACGCGATCAGGCCGAGGTGACCGAGCGGCGCGACCGTGCCGCCGCCGCGGGCCGCGCGCAATTCGGCCGCAGCATCGCCAAAATGCATCACCAGGCCCGCCTCAATGCGGGCTCCGCTCGCTTGCAATACGCCCTGCCAGGCAGAAGTCATCGGTGTCCTACGAGCTTGGGTTATTCGTCAAGTATGCGTGATAATATGAAATTCAAGCAGGTATTATAGCGTCTAGAAATTTCCCGTTACCCCTACACGGATCAGCTCGCCAACGAATGTCGCCATGGATCAAACGCGCTTTACTGCTCGTACTGTGCTTGACGCTGCTGGCGGCCGCAGGCTTGCGCTGGTATGCGCTCAGTCCGGTGAAACTTCGAACTGATCCGGCGGATTTTTCTATCAAAGCCGGCAGCAGCTTGAGAAGCGCGACGCGACAGATGATCGAATCCGGGATCGAACTGGACGCTTGGGCGTTCAATCTGCTCGGTCGGGTGCTCGGCAAGGCGAGCACCATCAAAGCCGGCAGCTATCAGGTCGGCAGTGGCATTACGCCGCTCGCCTTGCTGGAAAAACTGAGCGCTGGCGAGGTCACGCAGGTCGAAATCGTATTCATCGAAGGCTGGACCTTCAGGCAGATGCGGGCAGCGCTGGACGCCGATGCCGACGTAAGGCACGACAGCGCGGCGCTCAGCGACGCCGAGATCATGGCGCGGCTGGGCGCGCCCGGGCGCGATCCGGAAGGCCTGTTCTTTCCCGATACCTATCTGTTCGGCAAAGGCACCAGCGACCTGGCCATACTCAAGCGCGCCTACACGACGATGCAGCGGCAGCTTCAGGCGGCATGGCAGCGGCGCGCACCGGCTCTGCCTTATCGCGACCCCTATGACGCGCTGATCATGGCTTCGGTCATAGAGAAGGAAACCGGCAAAGCCAGCGACCGCGCGCGCATCGCCGGTGTGTTCGTCAATCGCCTGCGCCTGGGGATGAGGCTGCAGACCGATCCCTCGGTAATCTATGGCCTGGGTGCGAAATTCGATGGCCGGCTCCACGAAAAAGACCTGCGCGCCGACACGCCCCACAACACCTATACCCGGCCCGGATTGCCGCCGACGCCGATCGCGATGCCTGGCGAGGCATCGCTTGTGGCTGCACTGCATCCGGCAACGACGAAGGCCCTTTATTTCGTGGCCCGCGGTGACGGCTCGACCGAGTTCTCGGACACGCTGGCCGAGCACGAACGTGCCGTGGCCAAGTACCTGCGGCGGCGGGGGCACTAGGATGCGCGGCAGATTCATCACGCTGGAAGGCGTCGACGGAGCGGGAAAGAGCACCCACATGGACTGGATCGCCGGGCGAATCGGGGCTGCCGGAAAGAAGGTGGTGGTAACGCGGGAGCCCGGCGGAACGCCGCTCGGCGAAGAACTGCGCAAGCTGCTGCTGGCGCAGCCCATGCACCTTGAAACCGAGACGCTGCTGATGTTCGCCGCGCGGCGAGAGCACTTGGACCGGATAATCCTGCCCGCGCTGGCCGCGGGCACTTGGGTGCTTTCCGACCGCTTTACCGACGCCACTTTCGCCTATCAGGGTGGTGGTCGCGGGCTGAATCTGGAAAAAATCGAACGCCTGGAAGACTGGGTTCATCCCGGTTTGGAACCGGATATGACGCTGGTTTTCGATCTTTCAGTCGAAGAAGCCAAGCGCAGGCGCCTGGCCGCCTCGGCCGCGCCGGACCGTTTCGAGCAGGAAGACCTTGATTTCTTTGCCCGCGTGCGTGCAGTATATTTGGCACGCGCCGCCCGCTATCCTCAGAGAATCCGCCTGATCGATGCCAGCCAGTCCGTGGCAGATATTCGTAAAGTACTTGAAGATCATATTATAACACTATGTCAATAAAGTATTTACCTTGGCATGAGGAGGCATGGGGTCGGCTGAACGGCATGCGGGACAAGCTGCCTCACGCCTTGCTATTCCATGGTCGCGCCGGTATTGGCAAGCTGCACCTGGCGCAAGTCTTGGCGCAGTCGCTGCTATGCGAGAACCGCTCCGATATTGGACTGGCCTGTGGCACTTGTCCCGCATGCGCCTGGTTCACGTCCGGCAATCATCCTGATTTTCGCCTGGTTCAGCCCGAGGTCCTGGCACCGGCGCAAGAAGATGGGGAGGCGGGCGAGGGCGGCGAAGAAGGCAAGAAAAAACCCAGCAAGCAGATAAAAATTGAGCAAATTCGAGCATTGAGCGATTTTCTAAATGTGGGTTCGCATCGCAACGGCTACCGCGTGGTGTTGATCTACCCCGCTGAAAGCATGAATCCGGGCTCGGCCAACGCGCTTTTGAAAAGCTTGGAGGAGCCGTCCTCGGGCGTGGTTTTTCTGCTGATCTCGCATCAACCGAGCAAATTGCTGGCAACCGTGCGCAGCCGCTGTCACGCATTGGTGCT
>DATKUQ010000398.1:0-5726 GCA_035530495.1 Burkholderiales bacterium | reverse complement strand
AGCTTAATTACGCCGTCACGCTGCAGCATCAAGATGAGCGGCAACGGTTTCATCGCATCTGCGTCATAGCTTAAACGGGACATTGGACCGCAGAGGCTGGGGAAGGTTCGGATAGGGCACTGGTCTTCGGCTGCGAGATTTGGACCGCAGGCGCAGCGAACAGGCCGCGAAATTGACAATTGTCAATGCAGGGGTAGTCAAGACGACTAGCGTGCTGACTGTGGTATCCACTCAAGGAGGAGCGTAGTCCAATGAAGATTCTGGCAATCGTGCTCGCCGGCGGAAACGGCACCCGGCTCGGTCCGCTGACCGCCGAGCACGCAAAACCAGCGCTGCCGTTCGCGCAGGCATCTTGAGCGATTCGCTCGGCGTGTTGCATGCAGTGGTTTCACGAACGGACGCGGGCTGTGTTCCCGCTTCATGCTGCCGCCAACTGGAGAAAGCAGACTGAACAAAACGCAAGCCGGACAGCACGCCACCTGCGACACCTGCGGCTATTACTTTGCGCAGGATCACGAGATAGGCGCCTGTCATCGATACCCCCCGAGCTTCGCAGGCGAGCAGACGCCGATCGAACTGCACCGGTGGCGCTTTCCATTGGTGACGCGGCATTCATGGTGCGGAGAACACAGGCCGACATGTCCGGGAACATCCTCTTCTCCACCAGAGCGCCAATAGGCAGGGTTGTCTCGCGCCATGCCAGGATCATCGGCGTGGCGTGCGGCAGCGGCGCGCGCGACCGCGGCTGCGAGGATGGCCCCGCGATTTTGCACACGCTCGGAATCTTCCGTGATTTGGAAGGCGCGAACGATCGCGTGCGTTGGGATCAAACGATCCGCGCACCGGCCGGGGAAAGCGATGTGCTGCAGGCTGTGTCCGGCATTGCGCTAACGCTTGCGCGCTGCGTGGCCCACACCCTGTCGGAAGGCGACTTTCCCCTCGTAATCGGCGGCGACCATTCCTGCGCCATCGGCACATGGTCGGGTGTCCATGCCTATCTTTCCGGAGCTGGGCGTCTCGGTCTGCTCTGGATCGATGCGCACATGGACAGCCACACCTTCAAGACGTCTCCCTCACTGGCCATCCATGGCATGCCGATGGCTTGCCTTCTCGGCTACGGCGATGTCAAGCTGACGCAGGTGATGTCCGGTAATCCAAAGGTTTTACCGCAGGACGTCTGTCTGATCGGCGTGCGCAGCTTCGAATCGGCCGAAGCAGCGCTGCTGAGAACACTGGGCGTGCGTATCTACTTCATGGACGAGGTAAGGAAACGCGGCTTGCGTCGGGTTTTCCGCGAGGCCGTCGCGCATGTAAGCAAGCATACGGCCGGCTACGGCATCTCCCTCGACTTGGATGTGTTGGACCCGGCCGAGGAACCGGGCGTCGGCTCGCCCGTGCCCGGCGGCCTGCATCGGCTGGAACTTCTCGCCGCGCTCGAGTCGGTCCACGCCGACCGGAAGCTCCTGGCGCTGGAAGTCGTCGAATATAACCCGCACCGGGACAACAATTACGAAACGGCCCGGGCGGTGCGCGAACTGTGCAAGTCGCTGCTCGACTGAATTTTCCCGCGGTTTCGAGCTCTCACGAAGCGCCGGCACCAGTTAGACGAACACCCCCGCGGCGCCGAGCCGCCTGCAGGCAAAGGGATTACAATTTCAATCCTCCGACCCACGCGCCGCCGAGCGTATGCGCAGAACCCTCACCACCAGCGACCCCCGCTTTCGCGCACGCGCCGTCCTTGTCGGCGAGCGCATCGACCTGAAGGCGTTGGGGGCAGTCGATACGCTGGCGGCCAACCCCCTTACGGTTGCGGTGCGGGGCGGTGGCGGCGCCAGCCTGTTCCGTTTCGGCGTGGTCGTGTTCTTCGCGGTTACCCCGATGGAAGAGGTCGCGTTCCTGCGCCAACTCCAGCCGCTCATCGTCAACCCCTATGCCGCGCCCGAGATCGAAGAATTGGAGGTGCAACTCGAGCCGGGCTCCAAGGAGATGGTCAAGGCCGGCGTGATCTATCTCGAGGATGCTGCCATCGAGCGCCTGCAGGTCATTGCCGACATCCTTTCCAAGAGCGCCTTGCTGTCCTTATACGAGAAGCAGATATCGGACGAGTTCGATCGCGTGGAGCAACTCGCCACCGAGCTTCAGGGCACGGGCCGCATTCCCGGCAAGGGCCCGGAGTTCCTGAAGAAGATAGGGACGCTTCTGCTGGTCGAGCAGCGAATGGTGGGGCGCGCCGAAATCACCGAAAAGCCCGAGATCCTGTGGGACAACCCCGGGCTCGAAGGCCTGTTCGCTCGTCTCGAGGACGAGTTCGAGCTGCGCGAGCGTCACACCGCGATCGAGCGCAAGCTCGGACTCATCTCGCAGACCTCACACACACTGCTCGAGTTGCTCTCCAGTCGCCACACTCTGCGCGTGGAGTGGTACATCGTGATACTCATCGTGCTGGAGATCCTGCTTTCGCTGTACGCGCTGTTCGTGCACTAGGCCCGGAAGACATGCGTGACGCGCAGGCGCAACTCGCGTCGTGCATCCTGCCTGGCAAGCTGAACTATTCGGTTCAACTCAATATGACATGCCTGCGCGGCTTCGCCGTCGCGCGCATGCGGCGCTGCGCAGACACGTCCGCCTGTCCGTCGCTTCCCTCTATTGGATGCAAGCGCGTCTGACGCAGGTCAACAATTCGAAGCGCGGATGCGTTAGCATCGGCGACTCAAAGAGGACTCCCGGATGCGCGTCATTCCAGACCAGATCGATTTTTCCGGCCCGATCGTGATCATCGGCTTCGGCTCCATCGGCAAAGGCTCGCTGCCGCTGATCCTGCGCCACATACGCGCGCCGCGCGAGCAGATGGTGGTGATTTCGCCGGACGACTCCTGCCGCCGGCTGGCCGAACTCGAAGGCGTGCGCTTCGAGAAGCTCGCGCTGCGCCCGGACAACTACCGCAGCGTGCTCGCCCCGCTGATCGCGGGCGGGTTCGTCGTCAACCTTTCGGTCGACGTGTCCTCGGTGGCGCTGATCGGTCTTTGCCGGGAACTCAACGCTCTTTACATCGACACCTGCATTGAGCCCTGGGCGGGCGGCTATGTCGATGCTGGCATCCCGCTCGCCCAGCGCACCAACTACGCGCTGCGCGAGGAAGTGCGGAAGATACGCGGCGACGGCCCGACCGCAGTGGTGGCACACGGAGCGAACCCGGGAATGGTCAGCCATCTCTTCAAGCGCGCGCTGGTGCGCCTCGCCTCCGACATGGGGCACACGGTTGCGCCGACCACGCGCGAAGGCTGGGCGAACCTGGCGATGCAGATGGGCGTGAAGGGCATGCACATCGCCGAGCGCGACACCCAGTGGGCGGACATACCCAAGCAGGCGGATGAATTCGTCAATACCTGGTCCATCGAAGGATTTCTGAGCGAAGGCCTGCAGCCGGCCGAGCTGGGCTGGGGGACGCACGAAAAGCACGTGCCGCCGGAAGCGATCTTCCACGAGACCGGATGCAAGGCGGCAATCTACCTGACGCGGCCGGGTGCGGGCACGCGCGTGCGCAGCTGGACGCCGAAGGCGGGTCCGATCCAGGGCTACCTGATCACGCACAACGAGTCGATCTCGATCGCCGACTACCTGACGGTGGAGAAGGACGGCGAGGCGGTCTACCGCCCGACCGTGCATTACGCCTATCACCCCTGCGACGACACCATCCTCAGCCTGCACGAGCTGCAGGGACGCAATATGCGCCGGCAATCCCGCGTGCGGCTGATGAACGACGAAATCGTCGACGGTATGGACGAGTTGGGCGTGCTGCTCTACGGCCATCCGAGGAACGCTTTCTGGTATGGCAGCCAGCTGAGCATCCACCAGACGCGGGCCGTCGCCCCGTACCAGAACGCCACCGGCCTGCAGGTAACGTCTGCGGTGGTGGCGGGAATGATCTGGGCGATCGAGAACCCGCGCCGCGGCGTGGTCGACGCCGACGAACTCGATCACGACCGCATCCTGTCGATCCAGGACCCGTATCTCGGCAAGCTGGTCGGCGCCTATACCGACTGGACCCCGCTGGACAACCGCGTGCAGGGCCTTTTCCCGGAAGACATCGATCGCGAGGATCCCTGGCAGTTCAAGAACATCATCGTGCGTTAGTCGAACCGATAGCCCGGTTCCTGTTGCCCGCCTTGCTTTTTCGATCTGAGCCTGCCGGTCAGCGCAAGCAGGGCCTGAATTCCAAAAGCAAAGTCCGGAGCACGCTTCTGCGCCAGCATTTTTGGTATTCACCCCGCTAAACCTTCTCGCTCTCCTTCGGGAATGGACTCCTCCCGCGCCTTCGTAAAATCCGATAAAGTAATCGGGGGCTGCTTGTCCGATATAGCGGCCGAACTCGCCCGGGACGGGCGTTTGTGGATGGAGCGGGATCTGGCGCCAGTTTGACTACATGATAATGTGAGACCGGATTGCAGCTCGTTGATTGACAGCAGCGATGCATTTTCGTGTGTTCGGCCTCGCATGGTACTGCAGCATGCGTCGCGCGCCGGACCCCGCAGGGCTGCTAGAGTACTAATTGGCGACGGAGCGCAATTATGACTACGGATGAACGCAAGACGAAGGTGACCATTCTGACTGGAACTTACCGCGTCAAGGGTTATATCGACCTTCTCCCCGGCGCGCGGGTGACCGATTACCTGGTGGAGTCCAAGGATTTCATAGCAGTGACGGACGCCGAGGTATGGGAGCTGGGCAACCGTCATGTGCTCAACGCCAAGTTCATCAACGTGAGCCTCGATCACATTCAGATCGTCACCCCTGAGGGGTGACGCAAAGCTGCACGGCCGCGCCAAGAGCTGCAATTGTTTGCCGGCTTGGTCCAAACCCTGTAAAATTACGCGTTTCTGACGCCTTATGGGCGGCCACTTGGGAATCAGGTCGATGCGCAGCCGCTTGGTCGCTGGCAACTGGAAAATGCACGGTAGCCTGGCAGCGAACCGGCACTTGCTCGAAGGGCTGAAGTTCGGCCTGAAGGCCGTGGCTGGGGTGCAGTACACGGTGTGCGTGCCTTACCCCTACCTGGCGCAGGTAGAGGCGGATTTGACCGGCACTTGCATCGCCTGGGGCGCGCAAAATGTAAGCGAATGGCCGCAGGGCGCCTATACCGGAGAGGTGTCGGGCGCAATGCTGCGGGAATTTGGCTGCCGCCATGTCATCGTCGGTCATTCCGAACGCAGGGCGCTTTACGGGGAGACCGACAAGCAGGTGGCGGCAAAGTTTCAGGCCGCGCAAGGGGCGGGATTAATTCCCATACTGTGCGTGGGGGAAACCCTGCAGGAGCGTGAAGGCGGGGTTACCGAAATCGTAGTCGGGCGTCAGATCGCAGCGGTGCTCGACTCGAGCGGCGTCGGCGCTCTGGTCAATGCGGTGATCGCCTACGAGCCGGTGTGGGCTATCGGTACCGGCAGGACCGCGTCGCCGCAGCAGGCGCAGGCGGTGCACGCGTTCATACGCGGCGTCGTCGGCAGGCAGGATGCCAAGCTGGCCGCGGGCCTGACGATACTTTATGGCGGCAGCGTCAAGGCGGCCAATGCGAAGGAGTTGTTCGCCATGCCGGATATAGACGGCGGCCTCATCGGCGGCGCTGCGCTGATGGCGGAGGAATTCATTGCGATTTGCGCCGCGGCGAGCGCGGCTTAAGCGGCGCGGATCATGGGGACGCGCACTCGGGCTGATCGGCGCGTCATCGGTTT
>DATKUQ010000397.1:0-2466 GCA_035530495.1 Burkholderiales bacterium | reverse complement strand
TTGCTGGCCGAACTTGCCTGGATGGCTCCGCAGCGCGCGCAGGTGCTGGCACCGCGACTGGAATTGCCGGCCCTGGACCGCCTGCTGCGGAATTTTGACGCCGAGTTCGAGGGAGAGGGTACGCCGGACGATTTCACCTGGTTTCCCGCCTGGGCGCTCATCGCCGACAGTAGGCTGGCGGAGTGCTTGCGGCTGTCTCAGGCCGGAGCGAATACGCGCCCCGAATACTGCGCCCGCGTCGTACTTGGCCTGCTTTTGTGTGAACGCCAGGGGCGGCATGCCGAACTGGTCGACGGCCGCAGGAAACTGCGCGAGCTACACCCGGCGCTTTTCGCGCGCTACATGCAGGGCAGATAAAAGGATACTTCATGGAATGGCACGATATACGCACCGCACTCTCGCGCATGGCGCCTCCTTTTCCGCTTGCCGCCGCCGAAGAGGCGCGTCGGCGCTGGGACGAGCTGGCGCCGTTTTTCGTGGCGGAACTCGAACGCGTTGCCGCCGGCGGCTCGACGCTGCTCGATGAGATCAACGGCGAGTACGACGGGCTGTTTTCCTTCGCCGTCTATCTGGCGGCGGAAAAACGCGATTTCCGCGCCTACGCGCCGCTGGCTCTGGCCTGCCATTGCTCCAGCGAGCGCGCCGATGAACTGTTCGCCGACGACGCCGGCACCCAGCTTGGACGGATGCTGGCCTCGGTGTGCGACGGCGACCTTGCGCCGATCAAGGCCTTGGCCGATGATCGGGACGCTGACTTGTGGTGCCGCTACGCTGCCGTGCGCGCGCTGGTTGTGCGTGTGCTCGAAGCCGATGGCGACCGCGACGACGTGCTTGCATATGTCAGGACTTTGTGCCAAAGGGAAGCGAATATCCTGCGGCAATCCGAACAGGATGAGGAAGGTGGGTCCGACGATTTTCTGACATGGGCGATCGATGCCGCCGGCGAACTCGGCCCCGCACCGCTGATGGAAGACATTCGCGGCTGGTTCGACGAGGGCCTGATCGATCCGTCGGTCACGGGCCTCGAGTGGTTCGAGAAAAAGGCCGCCATGCCTGTGGAGGACTGCTTGGCCGAAGCCGCAGCGAATGAGGACAACCGCTATATCCGCGATGCATTCGACGAGATCGCGACCTGGTCTTGCTACGACATCGCAGAGCCAAACGAACCAAGCGGCGATACGGCGTTCGACTGGCCGCCGCAGGACAGCCGCGGCGGTGGCACGATAGTTCGTGACCGGCCGAAAGTCGGCCGCAACGATCCTTGTCCCTGCGGTTCGGGCAAGAAATTCAAGAAGTGCTGCGGCAAGGAAGCGAACGAGCCGGTCGCCGCGGAAGACGAGGATGGGGGCGTCGGCAAGGCGGTGCTATGGCTGACCGGCCGTCACGCAAAAGCGGTCAAGACATCGATCGCGGCCATGCTGAACGAAGACCTGGACGACGAAGAGCAAACGCGCCTGCAGAAACTGGACGAGGACGACTGGCAGGCAGTGCAGATCAACGCGATGGAGTGGCTGCTGGCCGAAGGCAGCATTGCCGTCAAGGGAGTGCAGCGTAATGTGGCGGACCTGTTGCTCGGACCCGGCGGTCCGGCATTCACGCCCGGCCAGCGGTCCTGGATCGAACAGCTAAGCCGCCAGCCGCTGCGGGTCTACGATATTACCGAAGTTCTTCCGGATGTAGGCATGCGCCTGTGCGATGCGCTGGACACCGAGGCGGCGCCGGTGATGGTGTATGAAAAATCGGGCAGCGAGCATGCCCAGGTCGGCAACCTGATCGGCGTGCGGATCATGGAGGTCGACGGCCATCACGAAATATCCGGTGCCGCCTATCCGTTCTCGCGCCTGATGAACGCATCCCTGCTGGCGGAATTGCATACGGTCGTCGAAGACGCTGCCGTGCAGGGCGAAAAACTGTCCCGCGAGCTGAGCGCAACCATCCGCCGTTGCTGGATCGCCCAGTACGCGAGGCCATTGCCGCTGCCGACGGTTGTCGACGCCCATTCGGGCGATCCGATGCTGCTGATCACCGATCACTATCGCGTCAGGAACTGGGATGATCTGGCCGCCGCGCTAAAGACCCAATCCGACATCGAGGGTGAACGCGCCACCGGCTGGGCAAGGCATTTCGATTGCGCCGATGGGCAGACACGCCAGAGCGTTTCGATCAATTTGGGAAAGGGCGAGGACAGGATCGAGGTTTTCTACAAGACCCAGAATTACGCCGATCAGGGTCGGCCCTGGTTCGAGGCGCTGGCGGGGAAATCGGTGGAATTCGCGGGCCGGGAATTGTCGGATCCCAGGAGCGCCATGAAGAGCCCGCCGGCCGGCAAGACCGGATCGTCTGCGACGACGGTTCCGAATCTGCCTCCCGAAGTGCTGGCCGAAGCAGTGGAAAAGTCGCTGCATCGCATCTACGCCAACTGGAGCGATGAACCGATTCCGGCACTGGGTGGCAAGACACCCCGCC
>DATKUQ010000396.1:0-15828 GCA_035530495.1 Burkholderiales bacterium | reverse complement strand
CCGGCCGCCAGCGTGGTCGAGCCCCAGAACTTCATGCGCCCCAGCGAGAACGCCGCCGGCACCGCGATCAGCATCGTGATCACGACCACCGAGAGCGCGATCACCGCCGAGTTGCGGAAGAAGGTGAGGTACGTCCTCGAGGTGAGCAGCGCCTTGAAATTCTCCAGCGTCGGGTGAAACACCCACCACGGATTGGTCATCGCCGCGATTTCGTGGCTGGTCTTCAGGCCCATGATGAGCATGTAAACCGGCGGCATGAGGAAGAAAATCGCGAACATCACCAGGAAGACATAGGACCACCAGAGAGCCCAGCGGCGACTGCGCTTGAGGCTGGCGCGCTGTGCGGGCGCAGCGGAGCCGATGGCTTGTGCGGTCGCGCTCATGGTCAGACGGAACTGCCGCGCCGGGTGATGTCGCGCAGGATGAAGAACGCGGCGACGCCCAGGATCGGCAGCATGAACAGCGACACTGATGCGCCCATCGGAATGTTGTTCCCCTGGATGCCGAGAGCGAATGCCCAGGTCGCGAAGATGTGCGTGCTGTTCACAGGACCTCCGTAAGTCAGGATGCGGACGATGTCGAAGTTGGCGAAGGTCACGATGAGCGAGAACAGCATGGTGATGGCGATGATGTTGCGCATCATGGGCAGCGTCACGTACCACACTTTCTGCCACCAGTTGGCGCCGTCGATCGCCGCCGCTTCGTAAAGCTGGTCGGGCACCGACTTGAGCGCCGCCAGGTACATGATGAGGAAGAACGGCGCCCCGTACCAGACGTTGACCAGGATCACCGAGAAGCGCGCCCAGCCGGGCACGCCGAGCCATGGAATGGGCGCGATGCCGAACTTGGCCAGAATCCAGTTCAAAGCGCTATACGACGGATCGAACAGCCAGAACCACGCGATGGTGCTCATCGCCGTCGGGATCACCCAGGGAACGAGCAGCATGCCGCGCCATTTGCGCTGCCCCTTGGCCGGCAGATTGTGCACGAAATGCGAGGTCACGAAACCGATCATCGCCTTGAAAATGACGGCCGTGATCGCAAACAGGCACGACTGCTTTACCACCATCCAGAAGGTGTCGAAGTGGAGCAGGAAAATGATGTTCCTCAGGCCGGTGAAATGCGACATCGTCCGGTCGAGCATCGATAGATAGACGGCATAGAACGCCGGATAGATCACCAATCCCGTCACCAGCAGGATCAGCGGCAGCGCGAGCGCGAAAGCGATCGTCGAGCGGCGCCGCATGAGCTTTTGCATCGTCATGCGACGCGCAGGGTTCGACGCGGGCGCCTTGCCGGCAATGCCCTTGTCCATCGGATTTCTCCTCCTGTTCTTGCTGTTCGTTACTTGCCGGGTCCGGCCCCTCCAGGCCGCCGGGAAGCGCCGGCACGCGCCCGCGCTTCCCGAACCCCGTGCCAAGCTTACATCATCGTATAGGCTTTAAGCTGGTCCTCCGCCCAGCCGATCGTGTCTTTCACCGACTGCCCCTGGACGCCCACTTTCGCCATCATCTGCGTCATGAGCCCCTGGACGTAGATCTGGTTGACGACGTGGATCGGACCCGGCGCCCCGGCGACCATCACGATCTGGTCCGGTGTCGGCGGGTAGTTGTACACCGTGCCTTTCGGCGGCTCGACCTCAGCCCAGGTCTTGAAGTTGCGCAAGTGGGTGAAGCCCGGCAGATCGTAGCCGTTGCTCGCCGCCACGAAGCGCTCGGCCGACGCGCGCGTGAGCAGGTGCGCGAGCAGGCTCTTCGCCGCCGACTTGTTGGGCGAGAACTTCCAGATCGCCCAGAAAAACGGCAGGGCCGGCGCGAAACGTCCCTTCGGCCCCTTGGGCGTGGCGAACGTCCAGCAATCCGCCGCGACCTTCGGGTTGTCGCGCTTGGCCACGGACCACGCGCTCGGCGGATTCATGATCAGCGAGCCCTGCCCCGAGATCAGGAACTTGTTGTTCGAGGCGTCGTCCCAGGCGATCACGTCCTTCGGCAGGACCTTGCACAGCCGCTGCGCATACTCGAGCACTTGCCGGGTGTTGTCCGAGTTGACGGTGACGTCGCCCTTCGCGTTGACGAGCTCGGCGCCGTAGGCGTGGAACAGCGCGCCGGCCCAATCGACCGAGTCCGTGGTCTGGCCCAACCCCAGGCCGATAGGGTGGCCGCCCTTGGCGCACTTCTCGGCGACCTCGGCCAACTTGTCCCAAGTCCACTCGTCCTGCAGCTTCTTGTCCGAGTGCCCGCCCGGAGGCGCGTACATCTTGGTGACGTCGAGCCCGGCGTATTCCTTGAACATGCTGATGCGCGCGCAGGGCGGCTTCACCTGGCTGCCGGTCACCGCCGGCGCCGCGACCCAATGGCCCTTCGGTTGGCCCAGGTACTCGACGATCGCGTAGGGTTTGCCGTTCGCCTTGATCGCCGTGTGCATGATGTCGTCGACCGGCTCGAAGTCGTCCGCGTAGGCCGCGGGTGACCACGCGCTCGGCTGCACCAGGTCATGACCCGACTTCGACAGCTTCTCGGCAGCGATCGTCAGTTCGAGCTTGTTGCCCTGCGAGGTGATGAAGTCGATGCTGATGTCGACTTTGTGCTTCGCCGCCCACTCGTGGCAGATCGCTTCCATCGCCTTGTTGGCGCCGGGTACCCAGTGATCCCAAAATGCGACCGACAGCTTTCCGGCTGCGTGCGACGTGCGTATGAATGGCGGTGCCAGCGTGACTGCAGATGCGGCGGCCGTCGTCGCAAGAAAGCGACGTCTCGAAATGTTTTTGCCTGAACTCATCTTTACCTCCTCCTGGTGGGTTGATGAAACGCCTATGCTACGTCTGCGCTTTCCAACTATTTTTTTGGCTGTCGGTGTCCACGGTTTGCGCCCGCTCGCGCGATTTGCGTGGTGCCGACCCTACCTGGCGCGATTATCCTAAACAGTTCCCGCCGATTAGTCCAGCGAGCTCGTATGCGATTTGTTGCTGCGGCGCAGCGCAGCGAATTCGATCAGCCTTTGCTCGTAGGCGTATACCCTTAAGCGTAAACGCAGCCCTCGAACAGGCGGCGCGCGGTGCGGTAGAAAGAGCCGCGCTCGACTCTCCAAACTCCATTCTCGCGGCTTGCGTCTGCTTCCGCCGTCAACACGCCCGAAGGCATCGCCAGGCGCAGCGGGTCCCCGGCATCGCGGCGCGCCACTTTCCATACGGTCGTCCCCTCTATACGCGCAGCGACCGCAGTGCACAGCGACGCGGTCAAGGGCAGAGCGCGATGCGGCTGCCCGTTCGAGATCATCCGCACCGTGATGTCCGCTGCCGACGCGGGCAGCCGCTCGCCTGAGAGCGAAAGCGCGTCCTGTGCTGGCGCAACGAAGCCGATGAACGGCACCGCGCTGCGCGCGCGCGCCTCGTCCAGCGTGCGGGCTATGCCCATCGCCACAGAAGCATGCAGGCGGATCGCGGCGAGCTGTTGCAGCGCCGCGGCGTTGCGTTCGAGCTCATCGGGCATTTCCGTCCCTTTCAATCCCAGCGCGCCGGCCGCGACGAACACGCAGGCATTGGCTGCGTCGACCATCGATACCTCGATCCTGCCCAGTCCCGGAATGTCGAGCAGATCCACGGCGCTTCCGCTGGGCAAAAGCTTGCCCGTGCTGGCGCCGCCGGGATCGACGAAATCGAGCCGGATCGGCGCGCCGCTGCCGGCTACGCCCGGAATGGCGAGCGCGCCTGCGACTGCCGCGCGGCTCTCGAGCACTTTGAACGTGGAATGGATGATCTTGCGCGTGTTGGTGTTGAATATGCGCACCGTGGCTTCGCCGTCGGCGGCGGCGACCAGCCCTTCGTCGAGTGCGAACGGGCCGACCGCGGAGGACATGTTGCCGCAGTTGCTGCCGTAGTCGACTCGGGCTTCCTTCACCTGCACCTGGGCGAAGGTGTAGTCGACATCCGCGTCCTCGCGCTGCGAGGGCGCGATGATGCAAACCTTCGACAGGGAGGAGATGCCGCCGCCCATGCCGTCGAGTTGCCTGCCGTTGGGGTCGGGGCTGCCCATGGCGGAGAGGAAAATCGCGTCCCATTGCGCCCGCTCCGTGGGCAGGTCGCGCGCATGGAACATGATTGCCTTGCTGGTGCCGCCGCGCATGAACACGGCAGGAATTTTTCTCGGGCTCATTTCAACAGAGGCGCGAGCGCCTTCCATATATTCTCCATCAGTATCGGCTGCGCAGCGGCGGTCGGGTGCATGTCGTCCGACTGGAACAGTTCGCGCCGCTCGGCCATGCCCTGCAGCAGGAACGGTACCAGTGCGGTCTTGTATTTGCGCGCGAGATCGGGATACACCTGCGCGAACGCTCGCGTATAGCTTTCGCCGTAATTGGGCGGCATCTGCATGCCGACCAGCAGCACGCGCGCCTTGGCACGCTGGCTCGCCATTACGATCTTCGCGAGATTGGCGCGCATCTCGCGCGGCGGCAGGCCGCGCAGACCGTCGTTCGCACCTAATTCGACGATGATTACCGCGGGCTTGTGCGCCTTGAGCACTGCGGCGATGCGCGCCGCGCCGCCGCTGGTGGTTTCGCCGCTGATGCTGACGTTGCTCACGGTATAATCCATGTGTTGTTGTTTCAGACGCGCCTGCAGCAGGCTGGCCCAGCCCGCATCCTGGGGGAGGCCATAGGCGGCCGACAGGCTGTCGCCATAGACGAGGATCGTGCCGCCGGCCCATGCCGCGGGCGGCAGGCACAGCAACAAGGTCAACCAGGTAACAAACAATCCTTTTCGCAGCATGACCCAACTCATCGAGACACCCATGATAAAAGCGGCTGGCCTGTCCAAGGTAGTGCCGAACGGCCCCAGCCAGCTCGTCATTCTGCATGAGATCGACCTCGCGGTCATGGCGGGCGAGGCGGTGGCCATCGTCGGCGCTTCGGGTTCGGGCAAGTCCACGCTGCTGGGCCTGCTCGCCGGGCTGGATACGCCCAGCGCCGGCAGCGTGCATCTGGACGGCGTCGATCTGTTCGCCTTGGGCGAGGATGGGCGCGCAGCGCTGCGCGCGAAGCTGCTCGGCTTCGTGTTCCAGTCGTTCCAGCTGCTGCCGGCGCTGAACGCGCAGGAGAACGTGATGCTGCCGCTGGAACTCGCCGGCGCGACCGGCGCGGCGCGGCGCGCTGCGGCCATGCTCGAGCGCGTCGGCTTGGGCGAGCGCATCGCGCATTATCCGAAATATCTGTCGGGCGGAGAGCAGCAACGCGTCGCGCTCGCGCGCGCGTTCGTGATCGAGCCCAAGCTGCTGCTTGCGGACGAGCCCACCGGCAATCTCGACGCCGACACCGGCGCCGGCATTATCGATCTGATGTTTGCGCTCAATGCCGCGGCCGGAACCACGCTGGTCCTGGTGACCCACGACGACGCGATCGCGCGTCGCTGCCAGCGCCAGATTCGACTGCACGGCGGGCGCGTCGTCGCATGAAGCCGGGTCCGGCGCAGCCGGTCGATCTGCCGCTGCCGCTCAGAATGCTGCTGCGCGATTGGCGCGCGGGCGAACTGCGCGTGCTGGCGCTGGCGCTGCTCATCGCCGTTGCCAGCGTGAGCAGTGTCGCTTTTTTCGCCGATCGCGTCTGGCAGGCGCTGACGCGCGAGGCGAACCAGATGCTCGGCGCCGACGTGCTGCTGCTGTCCGATCATCCCTTTGCGCCGGAATTCGCCACGGAAGCCGCCAAGCGCGGCCTCGCCCGCGCCGAGGGCGTGAGCTTCGTCAGCATGGCGCGAGCGGGAGAGGCTATCCAGCTCGCCGGCATCAAGGCGGTGAGCGCGGGTTATCCCCTGCGCGGCAAGCTGCGCATCGCGCCGCGCCTGTACGCGCCAGATGCCGAAACCGACGCCATTCCGGCGCCGGGAACCGTATGGCTGGACGAACGCCTGAGTGCGGCGCTCGGCGTCGCAGTAGGGCAGCAGATCGAATTGGGCAAGGCGCGCTTTACCGTGGGCGCGGTGCTGACCCTGGAGCCCGATCGCGGCGTGAGCTTCTTCAATATCGCGCCGCGGCTGCTGATGCGGCTGGACGATCTGCCTGCCACCGGTCTGATACAGACCGGCAGCCGCGTGCATTATCAGCTCTACGTCGCCGGGAAGCGCGCGGCGAGCGCAGCCTACGCGAATTGGGCCAAGGCGCGTCTGGGTGCGGGGCAGCGCGTCGAAAGCCTGGGCAACGCCCGCCCCGAGGTGCGCGCGGGGCTGGATCGCGCGCAGCAGTTCCTCGGGCTCTCGGCGATGCTCGCGGTCATCCTCGCGGCGGTCGCGATCGCGCTGTCGACGCGCCGCTATACTCAGCGCCACCTGGATGGCTACGCCGTGATGCGCTGCTTCGGTGCATTGCAGGGGCGGCTGTTCGCATTGTTCAGCTGGGAATTCGTGCTGTTGGGTCTCGCGGCCAGTGCGCTGGGCTGCGTGCTCGGCTACGCCGGCCAGGCCTTGATCGCGCACTGGCTGAGCGACATCGTCGCATCGTCGCTGCCGCAGCCGGGCTTCTATCCGGTGCTGCAGGGATTCGCCGCGGGCCTGCTGTTGCTGCTCGGCTTCGCGCTGCCGCCGCTGCTGCAGCTGAAGAACGTGCCGGCGATACGCGTGATCCGGCGCGAGGTCGGCGCGCCGCGGCAAAGCGCGCTCGCGGCCTACGCGCTCGGGCTGGCGGCGCTTGCGACGCTGCTGCTGTGGCAGGCGGGCGATTTCAAACTCGGCGCCACCGTGTTCGGCGGTTTTGCCGCCGCGTTTCTGTTGTTCTGGCTGGCCGCCTTGGGCGCCCTGCGCATGTTCGCGCTGCTGGGCCGCGCCGGGAATGTATCCTGGCGCTACGGCTTGGCGAATCTGCGCCGGCGCAGCCGCGGCAACGCGGTGCAGATCGTCGCGCTCGCCCTCGGCCTGACTGTGCTGCTGCTGCTGACCTTCATCCGCGCCGACCTGCTCGAAGCCTGGCGCACCAATCTGCCGCAGGACGCGCCCAATCGCTTCGTGGTCAATATCCAGCCTGAGCAGGTGGCGCCGCTGGCGAAATTCCTCGCGCAAAACGGGGTCGCGGCAGCGACCAGCTTTCCCATGGTGCGCGCGCGCCTGACCGCGATCAACGGCCGCACGGTAGGCGCGGCCGACTACAGCGACGAGAGCGCCAAACGCCAGATCGACCGCGAGTTCAACCTCAGCTTTATGCGGACCCTACCGGCGGGAAATCAGGTGAGCGAAGGGCGCTGGTTCACGCGCAAAGACTACGCGCAGGGCGCGGTTTCGGTCGAAACCTGGATCGCCAAACGACTCGGGATCAAGCTCGGTGACCGCCTGACATTCGCCGGTGGCGGCGCCAGCGTCACCCTGCCGGTGACTAGCGTGCGCAAGCTCGACTGGGACTCGATGCGGCCGAACTTCTTCTTCGTGACCACGCCGAAAGCGCTGGCGGGTTTTCCTGTCAGCTATATGAGCACTTTTCGCCTGTCCGGCGTCGATCCGCTGTTCACCACGCGGCTGACGCAGGCGTTCCCGAACTTCACCGTGATCGACGTGAGCACGATCATGCACCAGGTCAACAGCATGCTCGACCAAGTGATACGCGCAGTGGAGTTCGTGTTCGTATTCGCCCTGGTCGCGGGCGTGCTGGTGCTGTATGCGGCGCTGCTCTCCACCCAGGACGAGCGGGTGCAGGAGGCGGCGCTGATGCGCGCTCTGGGGGCGAGCCGCGCCCAGGTGGCGGGGGCGCATCGCGCCGAGTTTCTCGCGCTGGGACTGGTGGCAGGCACGCTTGCCTCGGCCGGGGCGAGCGCAATCGGTTATGTTCTCGCCGAACACGTATTCCAGTTTCCCTGGCAGTTCAATGCTGCAATCTGGTTCGTAGGCCCGCTTGCGGGCCTCGCTTGCGTGACGCTGAACGCCTGGCTAGGCGGGCGCGCCGCGTTGAATCATCCGCCCATGCTGGCGCTGCGCGAGGCCGCGTGAGCGAAGGGCAGACGCCTTACCAGGCCTTGGGCGGGGCGGAGAATCTGCGCGCGCTGGTCGATCGTTTCTACGAGCTCATGGACGAGCAGCCCGAGTACTACGCGATCCGCAAGCTGCATCCGCAGGACCTGTCGGGTTCGGCGGAAAAGCTGTACCTGTTCTTGTCCGGCTGGCTCGGTGGTCCGCCGCTGTACCAGCAGAAGTTCGGGCAGCCTTTCCTGCGTGCGCGCCACCTGCCGTTTTCCATAGGTGCAATCGAGCGCGATCTGTGGCTCGCCTGCATGCGCCAGGCGTTGCGGGACGTCCAGGTCGAGGAAGGCCTGAGCGAGGCGCTCGCGAACGCGTTCTACAAGACCGCCGATCACATGCGCAATCGGCAGGAAAGCTGAGCCTGCGGAATAGGCCGGAGGGCCGAATCGCCTAGCCATTCACCCGGGCGCGTCTAGGCAGCATTTCCGCCGCGGGCGTATCTCGGCGAAGTTCGCGCTGTTCGTATGGCAGCGCGGGCACTCCGGCGATAGAACACAGAGGATCTCCCGGACAGCCGGCCTAGCCGCGCTGGCCGATGTCGTGCGCCTTGTGCTCGGGTAAATTCCATACGTCGCGCAGCACACCGAGCAGGGCGAGGATCGCGGGATCGTCCTTGCGCGCGACGAGGTAAATGAACCAGAGCGTACTTTCGAGCCGCACGTCCCGCCACAGGCACATCTCGCCAGAGGCCTGTTTTTCCAGTGCCAGGTCTTCGCGGATCAGGGACAGTCCGACCCCGGACACAACCAGGTTCGCGATCACGGACTCCTGGTCGGCCTCGATCAACTCGGTCGGCTCGGCGCCATAACTGTCGAACAGGGTGTGCACCAGCTTGTAGTGGCTGCTGATCGACGGCGTGATGATCCACGGTTGCAGCGCGAGTTCGTTCCAGCTCGCATTGACCACCCGGCCCGACCAGGCTGCCGGCGCGGCGACGCGATAGGTGCTCGCGCGCAGCCGCAGCCGTTCCATCGCCGGGTGTTCGAGGTCGCCGTAATAGAAGCTTGCGTCCAGTCCGCCGTCGAGTACTTTCGCGAACGCGGCGCCGGTGACTTCCTGGTGCAATTCCAGCTGAAGCAAGGGATAGCGCTTGATCTTTGCGTTCAGGAATTCAGCGACACGGATGAACCCGGGGTCGGACGATGTGCCCACCCGTAGCCTGCCGGTAATCTCGCCCCTGAGCGCTTTCGCTACGTTGTGCAGCGCTTGCGCTGCATCCAGGACTCTGCTGACGTCCGTCAGCAGCCGCTCGCCGGCTGGCGTTAACGCCATGCCACTGTAACTGCGTTCGAACAAGGCGAGCCCGAACTCGGCCTCGAGGGCTTTGATTTGTGCGCTAATGGCCGGCTGGCTGAGGTGCAGCTTCTCCGCGGCGCGGGTCAGGTGCCCCATATTGGCGACAACGAGAAAGCTGCGCAGTTGGTAGAGTTCCATATCGACTCCGGTTCTTCAGTGGGTGCAGTCACTATTGCGATGCATTATGCGGAGCTGGCAGGATACATTAGTCTGGCTGGCGCCGAGCGCTTCGACGATTTGTGACACCGTCTTCCCCTCTTCACATACGGCACCCATGATCCTTATTCGCGCGGGCTCCGAAAGCACGCCGAAATAGTACGCCACGGCGTCACTGGCGCGCTTGCGTAGATTCATTCGACTCTCCGATCTCTTAAACCACCGCGATATGACTATTTGAGCGCTTACGCAGCATATTCTCAAATTGCTGCGCGGTGTCTTGCTGTTTCCTTCTGAAAGCGCGGGTCGCGCCCCGGTAGCGGGCACACTCCGCTGACAATCGCAGAGTCCGCGCATCTGATTTGTTGATGGGGCTCATCGGTGAAAACAATATATGAATTTTATACAGAGGCAGAAGAATATGTTGATGGAGCCCATCGGTTAAAACGCTTTTACTTAAAAAAATAAAATTCATAAGATGTGTTTAAGCGCATATGCGCATATACGAGCGAATAGCAGAACCCCTTTGGGATCGCCTGCAGCATCAAGCTGAAGTACGCCGATCCGGCCGGGAATACGACGACTGAATGCAAGCAACCGGAGAAAGTCAACATGAACGACAGGCTAAACACCGATCAACTTCTGCAAGACCTGGTGAACCGGGTGGAAGTCCTCGAACGCGAGGCGCCTAAAAACCAGCTCGCCCTGGGTGTCGTCAGCGGTGATCCTGAACATATGATGGCCGCGTTCATGGTCGCACTGGGAGCGACAGCCTTTGACATGGAAGTCGACATGTTCTTCATGTTTTCGGCCACAGCGGCCCTGCGCGACCCGAAGAAGGTCAACAAGGACCAGCCGGGCTCGGCGCCCGGCATGGAACCGATCAAGTTTGATTTGAAGAAGCACGGAGCAATGTCCCTCGAAGAACTCATAGAAGCAGCCGGTGAGACCGGGGTGCGGATCACTGTCTGCAATCTGTCGATGGACCTCATGGGCATCAAGCGTGAAGAACTGATCGATTACCCGAACCTGAGTTTTGCCGGTGTTGCTGCCTTTGTCGATATGTGCAGCCAGTCGAAACAATGCTGGTTTATGTAAGAACTCGCTTCCGACCACCTTTTAACACATCACCCAAACGCAAGGAGAAAGACCATGGATACCGCGGTGAAACAGACCATGACCGAAAGTGAATTGAAAGCCCTGAAGATCGGGAAACTCGTAGATGCCAGAGGCACGGCTTGCCCGGGGCCTATGCTGGAGGCAAAACGCGCCATTGGGGAATGCCCTGTCGGCGGTGTCATGGAAGTGCAATCGTCGGACAACGGCACGATCGTCGACATTCAGCGCTGGTGTCGCAAGATGGGGCACGATTACCTCGGTGACGTCGCAAACGATGGATTCTGGAGCGTTTACCTGCAAAGGAAGGCATAAAAGTGAGCTCCCCCGGCAGCAATGGCACCCCGAAAATCCTCGTGTTCTCGACGAACGCGATCTCGGATCCGGGCATCGACTTGGCGGGTAGTGCGCATTTGCACTACTCGACAGCAGTCCAGGTCATCCCCTTGCCCTGTTCCAGCGGTGTCAAACCTTCATGGATCGTTCATGCCCTGGAACGTGGTTTTGACGGGGCGTTTATTGCCGCCTGCGGGGGCGATTGTGCTTATCTTTCAGATTGCACAACTCGCACCGGCGCGCTTGTGACACGGACGCAGGCGCTGATGAAAGAACACGGGATCAGCCCGAAGCGATTGAAAATGTCGGGACTTTGTTCGGTGTGTGCCGACAATTTTGTTTCTCACATGAACAAATTTCAACAGGAGTTAAAGTCTCTTGACTCTTAATACTGATACATGTCCTGTGGACAAGAGTGTCATCAATCTTGATTTTGACAGAAATCCACTGGACTACGACGTAATGATCGTTGGCGCCGGTGTCGCCGGCATGGAAACCGCGGCGTCGATGGGCGATATGGGCTACCGCGTGTTGTTGGTGGAAAAGAACGCCAGCATCGGCGGAAAGGCCATCCTTCTCAGCAAGGTATTCCCGACGCTGGATTGTGCCAGCTGCATCGTGACGCCGAAAATGGCATCCGTCGCGCATCATCCCAACGTGCAGGTCATGACCTACAGCGAGGTTGACGAAATCGTACGCAAGGCCGACGGTTCCTTCGCTGTGGAGTTGCACAGGAAAGCGGCTTATGTCGACTTCGATGCCTGTTCGGGGTGTGGGAAGTGCGAAGAAGCCTGCACGGTTACCGTACCGGATGAGTACAACTACGGCTTGGTCACGCGGCGGGTTGCGCATATTCCTTTTCCGCAGGCCGTGCCGAAGAAGGCCATTATCGATCGGCGCGGCGAAGCGCCCTGCACCTTTACCTGTCCGGGCAACGTCAAAGCCAGCGGTTATATCTCGCTGGTCAGGGCGGGTCGCTACAAAGAGGCTTTCGACCTGCATCTGGAAAACGCACCTCTGGTGGGCAGCCTGGCGCGGGCGTGTTATGCGCCGTGCGAATCCGACTGCACGCGTGGCGAGAAAGAAGGAACGGTTCACATCCGCGGCATCAAGCGCTTCATGGCGGACCGTTATTACGGCGAGCACCCCGAACCGGAATACGGTCCGGTTGAAAACCAGTTGGACACCCGGGTCGCCATCATCGGTTCCGGTCCGGCGGGCTTGAGCGCTGCGTTCTACCTCGCACGGGAAGGCCACCAGGTGACGATCTTCGAGGCGGAAGAGCAAGCCGGTGGCATGCTGCGAACCGGCATCCCCGCCTATCGCCTGCCGAAGGACGTTGTGGATCGTGACATCAAGAACGTGACGGCGCTGGGCGTCGAAATCAAAACCGGACACAGGATCGCTTCTTTGCCGGACCTCAAACAGCAGGGCTTTAATGCCATCCTGATCTCGACCGGAGCGGCGGATGAACACGGTCTGGATATCGAGGGTCAGGACCTGGATGGCGTCATGGGCTGCATGCATTTCCTGCACGAAGTCAATGTCGGGAAAATGCCCGAGCTTGAAAACAAGACCGTCATGGTCATCGGCGGCGGCAACGCGGCCATGGACCCGGCCCGGGCCGCCATCCGCATCGGGGCCGGCAAAGTCCACGTGATCATCAACTATCGGCGCGGGCGCAAGGAGATGCCGGCGCATGACTGGGAAATCGACGGGGCCGAAGAAGAGGGCGTCGAATTGATGCTCATGAGCGCGCCCACGAGGTTTATTGGCAAGGACGGCAAACTTGTCGCGGTCGAATGCATAAGCATGGAGCTCGGCGAACCGGACGAGAGCGGTCGCCGCCGTCCGATTCCGATTGAAGGCTCGGAAAAAGTGATTCCGATAGACATGGCAATTCTGTCGATCGGTCTGTTGCCATCCACCTCTGGTTTCCCGGCCGAAATGAAGAATAGCAAAGGCCTGCTGATCTCGGATCCGCAGACCCTGCAGACGCCCGATCCGGACATTTTCGCCTGCGGGGACTGCGTCACGGCACCCACGATGATGATCAATGCGATTGCACAAGGACGGCGGGCGGCGTTCTACATGGACCGTCACCTGAAGGGCGAGTCGCTGAACGTGGCATTCGATGGCGTCCTGGAAAAGACAGACAAGAACCTCGTGCTCGAAGAGGCGGAACACTTCGTGGAACGCCAGCCCGTTCCGCAGCACATGCTGTCGCTGGAGGAGCGCCGCAAGACATTTGAATGCTATGAGCAGGGCATGACGGAGGAGGAGGCGCGCCAGGAGGCACAGCGCTGCATGAACTGCGGCGAGTGCTCCCAGTGCATGGAATGTGTCAGTGTCTGTGCTCCACAGTGCATTGACTTCACCCAGAAGCCGATACCCCTATCAATTAATGTGGGCGCGGTCGTTATGTCAACCGGCTTCGAGATTCTCGACCCGGCGACCAAGGAACTGCTTGGCTACGGCAGATATCCCGATGTGATCAGCGGACCGCAGATGGACCGGTTGCTGGCGCCGACGCGCCCCTACAACGCTGTGTTACGGCCTTCGGACGGTAAGGAACCGGAGAACATCGCCATCCTCCTCTGCGTCGGGTCGCGCGACCACACAGTCTGCAATCCGCTGTGCTGCCGTATCGGCTGCATGTACTCGATGAAACATGCGCAACTGGCGATGGGAGCATTGCCGATGGCCGAAATCACCATTTATACAATTGACGTTCGCGCTTTTGGCAAGGGTTATGACGAGTTCTACGAGCAATCCAGGTCCATGGGGATTGAATTCGTCAAGGGCAAGGTTGCGCGAATTGAGCAACTTTCCAACGGCAACCTGGCGCTGCACTACGAAGACATGCTGGGCGAAGGCGGCATGAAGACGCGCGAACACGACCTCGTGGTCCTGACCGTGGGATTCCTGCCGAATACGACTGCATTTTCTCTGTACAAGGGGGACGCGTTGGCGGCGGACAACTTCGGCTATGTGCGCGAAGTCGATCCTATCAGTGAACCGGCCCGTACCAATGTTGATGGCCTGTTCGCGGCAGGCGCCACCATTGGTGTGATGGACATTCCGGATACCGTGCTGCACTCCGGCGCGGCTGCGGCCCAGGCAGCCGCCTATCTTGAACGAACGAGGGGCGGGTAATGGCACAAAAACGACGAATTGGTGTCTACGTCTGCCACTGTGGCGGGAATATCTCCGACCATGTGAACGTAAAGGAAGTTGCGGATGCACTCAAAGGCGAAGCGGGAGTCGAGGTCTCGCGCACACATATGTTCGCCTGCTCGGATGCTTCGCAACAGGAAATGATCGACGAGATCAAGGAAAAGAATCTGGATGGCCTGGTCATCGCATCGTGTTCCCCGAAACTTCACATGTTCACGTTCCGCGCCATGGCCGAACGCGCCGGGCTGAATCCCTACCAATACGTACATGTCAATCTGCGTGAACAATGCTCCTGGGCGCACACGGGTGACAAAGTCGGTGCCACCGAGAAGGGTATCAACCTCACGCGCGCAGGTGTGGCCAAGTGTGCCTTGACGCACCCTCTGACGGCAATTCGGATAGAAACCCAACCACGCGTTCTGGTTGTCGGAGCGGGCGTGGCCGGTATGCGCGCCGCGCTCTTGCTCGCAGGAATGGGACTGTCAGTCTTTATTGTCGAGCGCGACAAGGAGCCGGGGGGCTGGGCCTTGCAAGCCGGCCGGATGGGCCCCGACGACCAGCACGGTCCAGAGGTAGTCGCAAAGCTGCTGGAGAAAATTCGGAAACACGAGAACATCATTCTCTATACCGACGCCGAACTGACGGCCAAGAGCGGCCATATCGGCGATTTCACCGCGACGGTTCGCCTGCGCGGCGAAGAGGACGTTTCACTCAACGTGGGGGCAATCATTGTCACCACAGGCTTCACGCCCTATGAACCCCACGACGGCGAATACGGCTGGGGTCAACCGGGAGTGGTCACTTTAAAGGATTTTCGCCAGATGCTCGAAGCCGGCAATGGCCCGTTGACCTACAACGGAGTTCCGGTGCGGGACGTCGGCTTCATCTACTGTGTCGGCAGTCGCCAGACGCAAAGCGACACCTGTCCGGAGCCCAACACCTACTGCTCGCGCTTCTGCTGCATGGCCACCACGTTCAGCGCCAGCTTGCTGCACGAGTATGAAAAGAAGTCCGGCCAGACCATCAATCAATACCACCTGTATCGCGACGTCCGCACGTATGGGCACCTTGAAACCGTGTATACCAAAGCCCGCGCCGATGGAGCACTGTTCCTGCGCTGGGATCCAAAAGAACCACCGCGGGTAGAACAGGGGAATGGCCGCCTTGCAATCAAAGTCAAAGACACACTGTTGGGCGATGAAGAGTTGGAGATTGGTGTGGACCTGGTGGTGCTCGCAACCGGCATGACGCCCCGAAAGAACGACACGCTCAACAATGTGCTGAAGATACCGGAGAGCAAAGACGGGTTTTACAAAGAGATTCATCTCAAGTTGCGACCGGTCGAAACCGCCATCGATGGTGTATTCATTGCCGGCGCAGCGCAAGGCCCCAAGAACCTGGCCGAAAGCGTTGCCTCGTCGCTGGCAGCGGTATGCAAGACCGGCGGCCTGCTCAAAAAAGGCTACGTGAACCTGGAACCACTCATTGCAAAGGTTGACTCGGAGAAGTGTGTCTGGTGCGACGAGTGCCTCAAGGCCTGCCCCTATGGCGCCATCGAACGAGTGCGATGCGGCGACAAGGAAGTGGCGATGGTGATCGAGTCTGCATGCAAGGGAGAAGGGGCGTGCGTTCCGATCTGTCCACATGAAGCCATCGATATCGAGGGCTTCAGAGATGACCAGATCATGGCCATGATCGATGCAAGCCTTGAAGAGCAGGTGGCAGCATGAGCAATACTCAGACAAAACGATTGCGGGCCA
>DATKUQ010000395.1:0-4954 GCA_035530495.1 Burkholderiales bacterium | reverse complement strand
GCACAGCTGCCAGGCGCTCGCGCTCGGCCGCGTCAAGGCCTTCCCCGCGCCGCGCCCGACGAAGGCCGTGCCCACCCGCGCGACCCACATGCTGCTGCTGGTTCGCAGTGGCGAGCTGCTGCTGGAAAAGCGTCCCTCCTCGGGCATTTGGGGCGGACTGTGGAGCCTGCCCGAACTCGCTCATAGCGCCGGCGCAGCCACGCTCTGCCGCACGAAGTACGGCTGCACTATCGCCGCGCCGCAAGCACTCGCGCCGCTCGCGCACGGCTTCACCCACTTCAAGCTGCAGATCCAGCCGTTCCTGTGCCCGGTGGAGCAACTCGCCCCACGCGCACGCGCGCCGGGTCAGATTTGGCTCAAGCTGGAAGACGCACACGGCGCGGCGATACCGGTGCCGGTGCGCAAACTCATCGAGCGGCTACTTGGCTAAGAATCGGCTCCAAAATGAACGTCTTTATCATTGTCATTCCGAGCGAAGCGAGGAATCTGCTGTTGAATCAAACCTCAAGCAGATTCCTCGGCCTTCGGCCTCGGAATGACATGTCATCTTGAAACGGGTTGTAAGAGTTCGCCTTAGAAACCGTCGCAAAAAAAATGCATTTTGCAACCGACCAATCATGGTCGAACAAAGGAAAGGCATCCCTTCATTTTGCAATAAGCGCTAAATGCCGTCGTAGAGCCAGGCGACGCCGTTGTAGGCCTGCTCCGGCGTGCGCCCAGCCAGCATCTGCCGGCGCAGATCGCGCACGGCATCGGTGGCGTGGTAAATGTCGCCGTACATGCGCGCGGTCAGCTGCACACGCGCGGTGCGCAGGTAGCGCTCGCGCTGATAGGCGAGGAAAGCGGCGTTGCAGTCGCCTTTGGTCTCGGCGAGCTTGCGCGCGAGCACCACCGCATCCTCGATCGCCATGCAGCCGCCCTGCGCCAGGTATTGCAGCATCGGATGGGCCGCGTCCCCGAGCAGGGTCACGCGGCCCTCGGTCCAGCGGCTGACCGGCTCGCGGTCGCATAGCACCCACATCTTCCACTCGTTCGCCATAGCCAGAAACTCGCGCACCTTCGGATGCTGGCCTGCGAAGCGCTCGCGCAATTCGCCCGGATCGCCGTAGGTGTCCCAGCCCTCCTCATAGCGGCTGCTGTGGAATACGACCACCAGGTTGTAGACCTCGCCGCGATGCAGAGGATAATGCACCAGGTGCGTCTTCGGCCCCGCCCATAGCACTACGTTGTTCTCGCGCAGATGCTCCGGCACCTTTGCCAGCGGAATCACGCCGCGGTAGGCGATATGGCCGGAGACGCGCGGCTTGCCGTCGCCGACCAGTTGATTGCGCACCGCCGACCACAGGCCGTCGGCCCCGATCAGCGCCGCACCCTCGAGTGTCTTACCGTCTTCGGTCCGGACCACGACGCGATCGCCGCGATCCTCGTACGACGCGACCTTGCAGCGCGTCGTCAGCGTCGCCAGCGGCGAGCGTCTCACCGCATCGATCAGCACCTTATGCAGGTCCGCGCGGTGGATCACGGCATAGGGGTAGCTGAAGCGCTTGTGCAGCGGCTCGCCCGCCGGGATGCGCGTGACCTCGGAGCCGTCGAGCGCGTCGCGCATGATCAGGTTGTCCGGGAACACCGCCCAATGCGACATCGACTCGCCAACGCCGAGGATCTCGAACATGCGGAACACGTTCGGCCCGAGCTGGATGCCGGCGCCGACTTCGTGGAAATCGGCGGCGCGCTCGATCACCTGGACCGCAAAACCTTTTTGCGTGAGCGCCAGCGCAGCAGCGAAGCCGCCGATGCCGCCGCCGGCTATGAGTATGGGCAATTCGGTTTTCGCCATTCGTCTCCTCTCCTTATCCGCCGCGATTGTAATCGCCGGACGCACCGAACTGCGCCTGCAGCGCGGCATCGATGCGCCCGGCTTCGACCTCGGCCTCGATTTTCTGCAGGAACTGCCACAGCACTTCGGCATCGCCCAGCGCGCGGTGACGCGCGCTGCAATTCAGGCCGTGGCGCTCGATCACGCTGTCCAGATTGTGGCGGCGGTGTTCGGGAAAGAGTTTGCGCGAGAGCTTGACCGTGCACAGCACGCGCGGCTGATAGCACATGCCGACGCGCTCGAACTCGCTTTTTAGGAAGCCGTAATCGAAGCGCGCATTATGCGCGATCAGCAGCTTGCCCTCCAGGCGCTCGAACATCGCGGGCGCGAGCTGCGCAAAGCTAGGCGCATCCTCCACCATTTCGTTAGTTATGCCGGTAAGCGCTTCGATGAAAGGCGGGATGGACTTTTGCGGGTTCACGAGTTGGCTCCAGCTGCCGACGAACTCCCCGTCGACGACCTCGACCAGGCCGATTTCGGTGATGCGCTCCTCCGCCGCCGACATGCCGGTAGTTTCGAGGTCGAGAAAGACGAGCGGCTGGCGCAGCATGGCTAGAATCCCTCAGGCAAACGAGAAACCCCTCCTGCCCCCCTGATTCGGCCCGCCACAGGAACGCTTTTGCGATAAGGCCTAAGCGGATGCACGGGCGCGCTCGCGCTCGATCAGCACGCGCCGCAGCAGCTTGCCGGTGGCCGATTTGGGCAAGGCCTCCATGAACTCGACCGCGCGGATGCGCTTGTGCGGGGCCACGCGCTCGGCTACGTAGGCCTGCAATTCCGCGGCTGTGATCTGGCCTTTCAATACGACGAAGGCCTTGGGCACCTCCCCCGCCTCCTCGTCGGCGATGCCGATCACGCAGGCGTCGGCGATCGCCGGATGGCCCACGATCACCGCCTCGAGCTCCGCCGGCGCGACTTGCAATGCCTTGTACTTGATCAGCTCCTTGGTGCGATCGACGATGAAAAAGTCGCCGTCGGCGTCGACGTAACCGACGTCTCCGGTACGCAGCCAGCCCTCGGCATCGATGGCGCTTGCGGTGGCCTCGGGCAGCTTGAGGTAACCCTGCATCACCAGCGGCCCGCGCACCATGATCTCGCCCTGCCCGCCGACGCCCAGGTCCGCGCCGGTCGCGGTATCGACGATCTTGCACTCCATGTTCGGCATCAGGCGCCCGCCGGAGGCCGGCTTGATCTTGTCCGGCGTGTTCGGCCCCAGATGGCAGGCGCCGCTGACCTCGGTCATGCCGTAGGCCTGCGACACGCGAAATCCGACGCGCGCGTACAGGGCGTCAGCAACCGTTGCCGAGAGCGGAGCGGCGGCCGAAAACGCGCCGCGGACCTTCGACAAATCGTAGTTGGCGACGATCGGGTGCTTGGCCAGCGCCAGCGCGATCGGCGGCACCAAGTGCAGGATCGTCACGCCGTACTTCTGCACCAGCTGCAGGTATTGCTCGAGATCGAAACGCGGCATGGTGACCACGGTCGCCCCCAGGTGCAGGCTCAGGTTCAGGAACGCGACAATGCCGTAGATGTGGAAGAACGGCAGGAACGCGAGCACCGTGTCCTCGGGCAGGATCAGCGCCGTGTCGGTGACGCCCTTGATCGAACACAGCTCGGCCACGAGGTTGTGATGCGTGAGCATCACGCCCTTGGGCAAGCCGGTGGTGCCGCTCGAATAAGGCAGCGCGACCAGATCCTTGCGCGGGTCGATCGCCACCTGTGGCGGCTGCCCCTCGCCCGCAAGCAGGGCAGCGAACGACGTGGCGCCCTCGGCTTCGCCAAAGACAAAGATTTCTTCGACCTTGGATTGCGCCGCAGCCTCGCGCGCGACCGCCAGGAACGGCGGAACCGTGAGCAGGAAGCGCGCGCCCGAGTCATTAAGTTGCTTGGCCAGCTCGCCCGCGGTATACAGCGGATTGACCGTCGTCGCCGCGCCGCCGAGCGAGGCGATCGCGTGAAACGCGATCGCGTACTCGGGAACATTGGGGCTGTAGATCGCGAAGCGCTCGCCCTTTTTGAAGCCGCGGCCCGCCATGCCGGCGGCCGTGCGCGCCACCAGCCCGGGCAGCTGCTTGTAGGTGATGACGCGCCCGCTGGGGCCGTCGATCAGCGCAGGCTTGTCGCCGCGCTCGCGCGCGCGCGCCAAGACGTAATCGCTCAGCGCGATCTCGGGGATCGCGACATCGGGGTAGACACTGCGAAAAGCCATGGAAAATCCCTCCTGTTGAACCACTTTGGCGCCGCGCGCCGTGGGCGGGCGGCGTCGCGCGATAAATAATTGCCGTTGGAACGGTCTTATGGCGCAAGTGTATCCGAGTTTTGCGCCGTTTCGCGCACGCCCCGCAGCGCTCTCAATTGGTAAGCGCAGTTCCGCCCATTTCGAGCAGCAGCACCGCCTCTTCGTCCCTGGGCGCCGGGCCGAAGCGGTGCCGCAGGGGTCGCCCCGATGCCAGCGGATCGTCCGCGGAAAACAGGATGTCGGCGACTATGCCATTGCCCGGCACGCGCAGATCCTTGTTCTCCCAGTCGGCGTGATAGCAGAAAATGACCAGGGTTTCGCCGCCCGGAAGCTCGGCGCAACTCACCAGCGTCCGGTCCTGCACTATATCGAGTGCTCCGCGTATGGCCCGCTCGGGTTCCGCCGTGTAGGCGAATTCCACGTAGGTCGCGCAGCGCGTCGGCGCGGCAGCGATCCAGAATATCTCCGCGTCATCTTCCACGATCGGCCGCGACAGATAGTCCGTGGGGAAGGCGATCCAGGCCACGCGCGCGGCCCGGCCGCTGCCGCGCGGCGGCGTGGCCGCACGGCGCCAGCTGAAGTCGGCGCGGTCGCGCAGCGCCGCCGGCGCGCCCCCGACCCCGCCATGTGCGCTACGGCACATGCCGGACTTACTGAAGCTGTATTTCTCCACGCCGGCGATCGGGCTGGTGGCCAGGTGGAAGTCGCCCAGCCGCGTGGTCGATGCGCGCCAGACATCCGACACGTAACCGTCGGGGCGCTTGATGCCGAAACTCAGATCGAGCAGATGCCGTGACATGGCCGAATCGGAATTATCGGTCTATTTCGCGCGAAAGCAA
>DATKUQ010000394.1:0-2499 GCA_035530495.1 Burkholderiales bacterium | reverse complement strand
TCGGCAACGCCAAGGTGCGAAATGTCGTGCTACGGGGCCTGAAGCGCATAGCCGCCGCGCTCGCGGCGGGCGACGGCGACGCGGCCGCCCTGGCCATGCGCGATCACCTGACCGAAGCCAAGCTCGCCTTCATTGCCGCCGTCGGCCTTGATCGCGGCACGCGATCCAAGAACCCGTAACGGGAAAGCGCAATGATCGACAAGAGCATCATCGGCAAGCAGTACCCTGCTTTTACCGTGGAGGTCGAAAAGCGCTGGGTGCGCAGTTTCGCCGAAGCCCTGGGCGAGGCCAACCCCATCTACTTCGACGAAGCGGCCGCCAGAAGCGCCGGCTACCGCTCGCTGCCGGCGCCCCCGACCTTCCCTTTCGCCATGATCATGGACGCCAACCAGTCTTTCATGATTCTGGACGAACTCGGCATCGACAAGCGCCGGGCCATGCATGCAGAACAGTCGTTTGACTATCACGCGGACCTGTGCGCAGGCGATATGCTCACCGGACGGCAAACAGTCGTCGACGTCTACGACAAGAAGAATGGGGCGCTGGAGTTCCTGGTTACCGAGACAAGAATGGAAAATCAGCGCGGCGAGCACGTCTGCGACCTGCGCACCACCGTGGTCGTACGCAACTGAGGAACGGAAATGGTTGTTTTCGAGGACATCAAAGTCGGCGATGCGATACCCACGGTTACCATGCCGGCGATCACGCATTTGCAGCTCGCGCTCTATGCCGGCGCGGGCGCCGACCACAATCCGATCCACGTCGACGAGCAAGCGGCGAAGGCAGGCGGCCTTCCCGGCATCATCGCCCACGGCATGCTGCCTCTGGGCTTTCTCGGGCGGCTGCTGACGCAATGGGTGCCGCACAAGCAGCTGCGCAGCCTGTCGGCGCGTTTCGTCGGCATGGCGTTCCCAGGCGACGTCATCACCTGCAGCGGCAGGATCGCGGGCAAGCGCGAACACGCCGGCGAAAAACTGATCGACCTGGAACTCGCCGCGCAGAACCAGAAAGGCGAGAACCTTCAATTAGGCAAGGCCACGGTGGTTCTGAATTAGGAGACCCCGATGAGATCCATCCCCTCACAAGGTAAAAAGTCAGGAGTGTGCGGAAATGAGCTATAAAGCGGAAATCCCCTATGGTGCCTACTGGAGCACGCCCTTCGCCCGCTGGCAGGGCAGTTTCGCCAACCTGCACAGCGTCGAATTCGCCGCGCAGGTGGCGCGCAAGGAACTGGCGAAACGGAAACTGGATCCGGCACAGTTCGACTACGGCGTGCTCGGTTTTTCCGTGCCGCAGAACCATTCCTTCTTTGGTATGCCCTGGCTGATGGGCATGATGGGCGCGGGACAGGCGAGCGGCCCGACGCTGATGCAGGCCTGCGCCACCGGCGTGCGCACACTGCTCGCGGCGGCGCAGGAAATCGAGGTGGGCATGGCGAGCACGGCGCTCGTGGTCAACTGCGACCGGACTTCCAACGGGCCGCACCTTTATTATCCCAATCCGCGCGGCCCGGGGGGCACCGGCGCGGCCGAAGACTGGGTGATGGACAACTTCGGCTGCGACCCGCTAGGCGGCCATTCGATGCTGAAAACCGCCGAAAACGTCGCGGCCAAGCACGGCATTACCACGGCACAGCAACACGAGGTGGTGCTGCGCCGCGAGCAGCAGTACCGCGACGCGCTGCAGGACGGCGCAGCCTTTCTCAAGCGCTTCATGACCCTGCCGTTCGAGGTGCCGGCGACGAATTTCAAGAAAGCGGTCGGCACGCTCGAGGGCGACGAAGGTGTGTCGACATCGACAGCGGAGGGCTTGGCGAAACTCAAACCCGTCGCCGAAGGCGGTACGGTCACCTTCGGCGGCCAGACGCATCCTGCAGACGGCAACGCCGCCATTGTCCTGACGACACGCGAGAAAGCGCGCGAGCTGTCGACCAATCCCAAAATCGCCGTGCGCCTGCGCGGCTTCGGCATGGCCCGCGCAGCGCTGGCCTATATGCCGGAGGCTACGGTACCCGCCGCGCAGCGCGCCCTGGACCAGGCCGGTCGCGGCTTTCGCGATCTGGCCGCGATCAAGACGCATAACCCGTTTGCGGTGAACGACATTTACTTCGCGCGCCAGACCGGCGCCGATCTGATGAGCATGAACAATTTTGGCTGTTCGCTGGTCTGGGGCCACCCGCAGGCGCCCATGGGTACGCGCGCGATCATCGAACTGATAGAGGAACTGGCGCAGCGCGGCGGCGGTTACGGACTATTCACCGGCTGCGCTGCCGGGGATACCGGCATGGCCGTGGTGCTGGAAGTGTGCGACGCGTAGCATTTTCTCTGTCACACGCCGCTTTTGCGGCGGAAATGCTGCTTGCGGATTGTCCGGCTTAGGAGGAGACGGATGGACTTGTCCGAATGGATAGACCGACATGCCCGGCTGACGCCGGAGCGCACGGCGATACGCTTTGCCGGGCGCGATATTTCCTATGCTGCGCTGGCGCAGCTGGTGCAG